>NZ_JAVDWS010000004.1:0-290873 GCF_031457395.1 Algoriphagus sp. 4150 | reverse complement strand
CCGATTGATTTTTACGAGAAGGATTGATGCTGGGATATAATCATTCCCCTGTGTGTCGTCCGCCCGTCATGGGTATTTCATCTGTTTATATTTTGATTTTTAATGGTCAGATAGCCTGTCCCGATTTTTCATCGGGAGAATCTCGCATGCATTATAATCATTCCAGTGTGTGATCCCGTAGGTACGGGATCATGCCTGTCTGGCCTCAGGCAGGCTCGAATTCATCTCCCCTCACAGTGGTTAGCTTAATGAAATGGGATGGATCGCCATGGAGGCAACTTTCTCTGATTTGAATGAAATAAATGTTTCAGGCTTACTAGTATCCGAAAACTTGACCTTCCTGCACAATAGTGGAGAGTTAGTCCAATTATATAGCTACCCCATAGCAAAAAACTGTTCTTTTATATCTGGAAAAGTGAATTTCAGACTAATTGGATTAAAAGAAGATAAGAATTTGGTAACTAGTAAGTGCTTGGGATAACTTGGGGAATAAGAGTGTGTTCTCTCAAGAGATAAGAGTAAAAGGAAGTGGTAGATTGCAGATACTAACCCGCAAGCCTTACCCAACTTCTACTCAAATTGAAAGTTATTTCGAGTTTGAGCATAATCATTCAGAGAAAAATTTGATACTTACACTTGCTGTTTAACAAACCATAGGAAAGACACTAATTATAGAAAGGGAGCGTTTAGTCAAAGCTGATGCCCACATTGGGGATTTCTCTTGGTTTTTTTACAAAACCAAACCAAATATCCAGTAAAAGGGACTTATATTTACAACTTAACGCTTCAGTCAAAACTTGATAATTCAACATATTCAGTGAGCGGACTAATCGTGATTAAATGAAAAAAATAGCCACATTAAATAGGAAAAACTTACTCATAGCGGTTTTTACCCTGGCTACTTTATCTGCTTATGGGCAGAACAGCGCTGTTATCTCCGGTCAGGATGAGAATCGAAGAGTAATCACTACCGCTGTACCATTTTTAAATTTCGCCCCTGACTCCAGGCATTCCGGCATGGGAGATGCCGGTGTAGCAACCTCACCCGATGCAAGTTCGGCGCATTGGAATGCAGGAAAGCTTGCCTTCGTAGAAGATAGAATGGGCTTTTCCCTCTCTTATTCCCCCTGGCTGGGGAAGCTGGTCAACGATATGTCCTTGAGTTATCTCACCGGATTTTTCAAAATTGACGAAGTTTCAGCCTTTGGTTTTGATCTCCGCTACTTTAATATGGGCGACATTCAGTTGACTGATGGAAGAGGAAATTCGTTGGGGGAATTTAACCCGCGCGACATTGCAATAGGCGGAACCTATTCCAGACAACTTTCCTCCTATCTGGGACTGGGTATCTCCGCACGATTCATACACTCTAATCTTTCGGGAAATATCTCTTCGGTAGGCGGTAGTGAAGCAAAGCCGGGAATTAGCGTTGGGACAGATATAGGCCTTTTCTATACCAAACCTGTATACGCAGGGATGAAGGATGCAAACTTCTCTTGGGGAGTCAGCATCTCTAATATTGGACCAAAAATAACGTACAATTCAGCAGATGATCTGGATTATATTCCTACAAATTTTAAAATAGGAATGGCTTACGCCATTGACTTGGACCAAGTGAATTCTCTTACATTTGCTTTGGATCTCAACAAATTACTCGTTCCTACTCCTCCGATCTACGCGACCAATGAAGATGGGACTCTGAAGACAGATGAGAACGGTAACCTTATCATAGAACCAGGTAATGGAAAAGACCCCAATCGCCCGCTACTTTCCGGTATGTTCGGCTCTTTTGGCGATGCTCCCGGGGGATTTTCTGAAGAACTGCGGGAAGTAATGATCTCCGTCGGTGTGGAATACAGCTATGATGATAAACTTGCTCTTCGCACAGGTTATTTTTATGAAAACCCCAGCAAAGGAGGAAGAAAATATTTTACCATGGGAGTTGGTTTAGATCTGCAAAGGCTTGGATTCGACTTCTCCTATTTAGTTCCCCAAAAACAAAATCACCCACTCGCAGAGACTTTACGGTTCTCTTTGATGTATAATATCCCCTAATTCGACATGATTTTAAACAGGTCAATGGCTCCGGAATTCAATGTTCCTGAGGATTTTGAACTATTGCCTCCTTCTGAATTCAAGCTTTCAAATGGAGCAAAGTTCTTTTACATTCCTACACCTGGTTTGGACGCCGTCAAGATCGATGTGCTCTGCAGAGGTCAACGTGCCTCTCTTCCGCTCGACCACACACTTATATCTTCCTTCACCCTTCAAATGCTACAGGAAGGAACAAAACAAAAAGATGCAGGTGAAATCGCCGAATTCTTTGACTTTTATGCGGTGGAAGCTTATCCATACTTGACTTTCTCTCACGAAGGACTTGGACTTTTATCCACTAAAAAACATCTTACTACTGTATTAGAAGTTTTTATCTCCTTATTTACTGAGGCCACTTTTCCTGAAGACATGTTGGAAAAACGGAAATCCCAGCGAAAACTCAGTATACAGCTTGAAAAAGAAAAGACATCTTCCAGAGCAGACCAAGTTTTTAGAGAATGCCTCTTCGGAGCCGGTCATCCGTACGGGGCAGAAATCGAGAAAGCTCATGTTGATGCAGTCAAAAGAGACCAGTTGATCTCCTATTATGAGACGATGCTTTGGCAAGATTTGGAAGTTTTCGTTACCGGAAATTTCGACTCCACCGAATTGGAAAATCTCTGTTTACAATTCGGTCAATTGCCTAATAGACTCGTATCAGAATCAGCACCTTTACCCAAAATAAATACACTTTTGGCAGTAACTGAGCCAAAAGAAAAATCAGTTCAAAGCAGTATCCGCATAGGCAGCTGGTCCATCCCAAAATCCCATCCTGACTTTATTGCGCTCAGTATCTTCAACACTATCCTAGGGGGATATTTTGGCTCTCGTCTCATCAAGAATATCCGAGAAGACAAAGGGCACACCTACGGGATATATTCCTCTCTCACAGAAATAGGTGACTCTAATTATTGGGTCATAGCTGCTGATGTTCAAAAAGAGTTTTATCCTTCAGTAATCAAGGAAATTTACCATGAAATTCACCTCTTGACCCAAGAGGAAATCTCTGCTGATGAACTTGAAGTGGTCAGAAACTATTTGATTGGCCAGATGCTAAAACAATTCAGCACTGCATTTGATTTGATTGATAGGTTCAAATCAGCACACCATTCAGGGACGGATTTCGATTATTACACAGAGAAATTGGCCTACCTGAAGATATTTACGGCAAAAGACATGCTTGCCATAGGGCAAAAATACTTTGCGTCACCTCCATTTATAGAAGTAGTCGTAGGCTAATCAGGTCACGTTGGCATAAAGCCAGGAAAAATCCAACCGAAAAAAAAGCCAAACCTTATATAAACCAAACTCCAATCCATTCATATTCAGATCATTACCTAATTTAACGAAATCTTTTGCTATCTGAAAATTTGCCGACCATAAGGCATGCTTCAGTTCATGTAGAACACGCTCTGAAAGTGCAGCGTTTTCCTTTGGATTTTTGTTCATTCTCCTGATTTTTTCGCAAATCCGAAGTGTGCTCGAAAGCATCTCAGAATGGTAGCGCCTATATTGACTAGCCGATAGAGAGTTTGCATGCTTTCTCTTCAAAACACCAATATGCTCTGAAAATGCCAGCGGATAATTTCTTGCCAATCGGAGTTGAATATCAAAATCTTCATAGTGTAATGAAGCATCATATCCTCCTACTTGCTTGAGAATACCGGTATTGAAAACTACCGAAGGAGCTGAAATATAACTTCGCCTAATCAGTGTTTCATATAAATCACCCGCCAAGATTTTCTCTTGCAGGTTCCCATAATCTTCACGGGTATAATAGGGTCTTTCATTTCCTAATTCATCCAAAATAACAGCATCGGAGAATACAAAAGCCGCATCGGGATTTTGATGAAGCCTGTCAATCGAAAACGACAGATGATGGGCATAGAGAAAATCATCTCCTGATAGATCTACTACAAATCTACTATCCACCTGATTGAGAATCTCATTAAACAACCGGCAATAGGGCTCAGACTTACTTTTATAAATAGCTTTGACAGAAAGCTTTTCCGAATTATCCCTCATCCATTCCTTAATGAGATCAGGAGTTTGATCTTCGCTTCCATTGTCTACAATGATTAATTCTTTATGCTGATAATCCTGTAGCAGCACACTGACCAATGCTTTTTCAATCCATTTTTCATGATTGAAGGCAATGCAAACAACGGTAACCCGGTCGGTAGAATTCATGCTAGAGCTTCTTCACCCAAGTGATCTTGTTGCAAATATCATTTGAAAAACGTGACTTGAAAAACATTAAGCTATGATTTGCACCCTCTTCGAGATCAGATGAACCAAGATCTATAAAATCCACTTTTTGCTCCACTGCTAGCTGGAAAAGCTCATTCAAAATAAGCTCTCCCCCATTTTTCACAGGGATTTTCGGATTGATGGCCGATAGGAAATAGTAAAGCGAATTGCCCGTAAGCTTCACTCCGAGAGAATACCCGACCGCAATGCCTCCCTTGCTCACAGTGATCAAAAAATACCTATCGGGATATTCTGATACTTGCTGTACAATTCTATTTTCATCAATCACAATTTCATATCCTTTTTGGGCATTCCAGGCTCTGATTTCCTTCAAAAAACCAAAGTTGGAAATAGAGGAATGGCTGGTCTTCAGACCTGAATCCCTACTTTTCTTCTGGATCTTCAAAGACTCCTTTTGTGCAAGTTTCTTGATCTTTTTCTTACCTATAAAAAAATGGTGACTTAGTATTTTCTTCTGCTCAAAACCGGATTTAAACAGTAGGTAACAGATCAAGTCAACATGAGGCTCGTAAGGCTTAGGAGATTGGGTAATCGATACTGAGTGAATGCCACGATGATTTAATTCATCGATTACTGCCAATATAAATGCCTCCAGTGAAGCAGAGCTTAAACTGTCATTTATCCATAGCCCCCCAAAAGGTGCCTGTGGAAGTGAGACAGCCTCCCCTTTCAATGAAATTGCAAATGTGATTCTGGCTTTGTTTTTTTGTGTTTTCTCCCAAATAAAATCCAGCTGATCCTGATATGAATCGCATGGGAAATTGCTCAAAAAATAATCCTTATCCTCTTTCAAGGCTGAAATCACCCGAAGCTGATGGGATTCACTTATTTCTTTTTTGTAGCTTTCCAAAATAATCTAAGTCTCTGATATAATCATCTTCCGAAAAAGCCCGATCAGACATTCCGAGCAATACGGAATTGGGTGCAAATCTGGCAACTAACCAATTTAGAGGAGGAATAAAAACTCCTTGCCCGGGTGAATCAAGTTCGAATTCAAAAACTCTTCCCTCCGAAGAATGAATTTCCAATTGTATTTTTCCTGCCACTGCCACGATGACTTGGGATTCTTTCCAGTGGGCATGGTTACCCCTTGTCTCCCCCTCCTGTACATTTGAAATCCAAAAGCACCGCTGAATCCCTTCCGGAAAAAGGTCTAAATTCTCCCAAAAGTGGAGATTTCCTGTTCCTCCGAAATTTCCCGGTAGGGTAAATTGATACGGCACTTGTGCAATAATTGATTCACGCATTTCTACTAATTTCCTCTAGCTAAAATTAAGATAATTCGAATGGATAAACTGTTACCTATTTGTTAAAATTCTAATTTTGCTTTTCATCAACGCTACCAAATTCATGTTGGACTTGGACAAAGAGTCAGATTTCGAAGATACATTTTTCACAGTTTCCAGAACCAGCGAAGGTCTTTACAAAGATAGGAGCAGTAAATTCCACTATTATTCTTTCCCTGTGAAGAATGAAGACGAGATCAAGATCCATCTCAGTGATCTAAGAAAAAAGTACTTTGATGCCAGACATCATTGCTTTGCATGGGCGCTGGGAAAAGATGGAGAGCGGTTTAGAGCCAACGATGATGGAGAGCCAAATCACTCAGCAGGCGATCCTATTTTGGGTCAGATTAGATCCAATAACCTGACTAATATACTTATTGTAGTGGTCCGCTATTTTGGTGGAACGAAGCTTGGAATAGGTGGATTGATCCAAGCCTATAAAACCTCCGCAGCTCTGGCAATAGAAGAAAATGAAATCGTAGAAGAGCAGGTGAAAGCCTCAGTGGAAATTCACTTCCCATATCCCGTGATGAATGACGTAATGAAACTCATCAAGACACATGATTTACAGATTATTGCTCAGGAAATGGCGCTGGATTGCCAAATGATGCTGGAATTCAGGAAAGGACTTCAAGAGCTAATCGTAAATTCCCTTGAGGAAATTGAAGGCTTACAGCTGATTAGCCCTTAAACAATTCATCCAAATAGCCCTCAGTTCTCAGTTTTTTGAAGATTTCCAGACATCCCCAAGCGTCAGTGGCGGCATAGCGCTGCTGCTTGACGGTAAGCGTTTCCGCTTCCCAGTTAGAAACTTGCTCAGACTTGGAAATACGTATTCCAAGAACCATAGCGCAAAGATTGCGCACACCAATATTCACAAACCCTACTCTTTTCAGTTCATCATTCAGATCGAAAAAAGAATTGGCATAAAATGAATCGGTAAGCTTTGCCAGTCCTTTGATATCATCATGGACTGCAGCGCCGACTTTCACGATACTCTCTTTTTCAAGAATATTCCGAATAGAATCGGGAAAACCGATTTTATTCAACCGAAAGAGAAAAGCTTGTGTGGATGTAGAAAGCTGAAGCAATGACACTTGATTGATCACCCCTTTTTGAAAAGCGGGCTTAGTCTCTGTATCAAACCCAATCACTCGCTGCTGCACAAGAAACTCCGCAACCTCTTCTACTTCTTCAAGCTTGTCTATTAAAAACATTTCGCCCTCAAACTGTCCCAGTGGAAGGGCGTTTACTTCTTCTTTTGTAATCTTAAATGGAATCATACCAACTTTTCTTCTTCTACATCATCGTAATAGGTGATCCCAATTTTGAAATAACCATATAGGATGGTCATAAAGGGACTAATAATATTAAAAAAACAATACGGTGCGTACGTCAATGTAGCCACACCCAACACGGAAGCCTGTGTAGCTCCACAAGTATTCCAAGGAACCAAAACTGAAGTCACTGTTCCTGAATCCTCTAAAGTTCTACTGAGATTTTCGGGTGCCAATCCCCGCTTTTTATACACATCGGCATACATTCTACCAGGAACCAGAATAGCCAAATACTGATCTGAAGTAGTAATATTAAAGAACACACAGGTAGCGACAGTGGATGCGATCAATGAACCAATGCTATGTACCTTCTGAATCACCGCTTCTGCAAGAACTCTGAGCATACCGCTTTCTTCCATAATACCACCGAAAACCATCGCAGCAATGATCAGCCAAATCGTATTCATCATCCCTCCCATACCACTGGTGACGAGCAGTTCATTGACTACGTCATTGGTAGTAGAAATGCTGATTTCTCCATAAAGAGACATCATTACAGCCTTGAAACTCTGGTAAGCATAGGATGCATTTTCATCAGCGATGAGTCTGATAATCTCCGGCTGGAAAATCAGCGCGAAAAGCCCTCCCAAAAGAGCTCCTGTAAGTAAAGCAGGAATTGCAGGAACTTTTCTCACAATCATCACAATGACTAGTATCGGAACAATAAATAGCCATCCCGTCACATTGAATTTTTCCGATATTACATCTGAAATAACCTGCACATCATTTACAGTGCCATTTGTCTCATAATTCATACCGATCACTACAAAAATGATAAGTGAAATAGAAATCGAGGGAACTGTAGTCTTCGCCATGTAACGAATATGAGTGAACAAGTCCGTACCTGCCATGGCGGGCGCAAGATTAGTTGTATCAGAAAGGGGTGACATTTTATCCCCGAAATATGCTCCGGAAATAATCGCTCCCGCTATTATCCCTTCTTCAAAACCCAATGCCTTTCCTATACCCAATAAAGCAACACCCACCGTCGCAACGGTGGTCCAGCTACTACCTGTAGCCACTGAAACGATGGCACTGACTATACATGCCGCCACCAAGAATATCGTCGGGTTAAGGATCTGAAGCCCATAATATATCATAGCCGGTACTATGCCGCTTAGCAACCAAGTTCCTGCAAGAGCCCCAATTAGAAATAGAATCAGAATACTGGACATCGCCGCACTGATGCTTTTAATAATCCCATCTTGCAGTGTTTCCCAATTAAATCCTAAACGAAATATTGCCACCAAAGCAGCGACCATAGAGGAAAGGACAAGTACAAACTGATTGGAGCCAGAAAGACCATCTGTGCCAAACACTTGTATATTCAATACCAAAAGTACGATCAAAAAAACCAGCGGAATCAGTGCGTCAGAAACTTTTGGAGTACGGTTAAATCCTTGCATTAAACGGGCTTGGTGAGTTAAGGACTTGAATCTAATGAAAAAATATTAATTACATCTTGGATAAAAGTATCGAAAGCTCCTTCCCTACTTGCCAACCTATTGCCACTCCCATTCCGCCAAGCCGTACAGCTACCACGGTTTTAACTCCCACCTGCCTGATAAGAGGAGATTTTATTTTGCCAAAAGCCATAATCCCAGTCCATTCAGTATCCCATACAATGGGTTTGTTAGGAAAAATCACCTCTTTTGCCAGTGTCTCTAAGTGAGATTTTATTTTGGGATTCACCTTAAACTCCATGCTTTTTTCTCCTTCAAAATCCACATTCCTCGCACCTCCCAGAAGCAGCCTCCCGTCAATCTGTCGAAAATAGACGTAGCCCTTATCCATATGGAATGTCCCTTTCCAGGGAATTTTGAAGTCCAGCGGCTTAGACAAAAGGATCAATCCTCTGCCTGGCTGAATAGCTGAATCCTGCCATAATTTCTCGGTGAATGCATTGGTACAAATAGCAATTTTCTTTGCCTTGAACTCTAAATTCACTTCCCCTTCCCCAGCACCATCTTCACCCAAGACTATTCCTTCATCTTGTGACACTTCACACACAGTAACACCCGTTAATATCCGTATTCCTACAGACTGCGCAAGTCTCCAAAGTGAAGTCATGTACAAGCCCGGATCCAGTTCTCCCTCGAATTTATTCTTGACAACTGCTTTGATCTGATTGGCAAAACCCATTTTCTCCGGATTCTTGACCTGAGAAAAAACGTCTTCTTTGAATAAAGGTCTGAGAAGTTTATTTACCCCGGGCAGTTGTTCCAATGCTCTTAGCATTTCTTCATCCAAAAGTTCGTATCCGTTCGTGTGGGCATACCCCAGATTTTTCTCCCCAAACTGCTTTCTTATTGACTTCAAGCCCTTGTATCGACGCTCTACCAGTGCTAAAACCTCAGCATGAGTCATGTGCCAGAAATCATCTAAAATCTCCGTCAAACTCCCAATGCATGCAAAACCCGCGTTTTTGGTGCTAGCCCCAGTTGGAAAAACTCCCCTCTCCAAAACAAGGACGCTTGCCTTGGGAAATTTTTCCTTAAAATGGATAGCTGAGGAAAGTCCCACAAAGCCCGATCCTACCACAATAAGATCGTAATGGAAAAAGTGCTTTTTCTCCCAATAACTGAACATTTCGAATTTTAGAAATAGGAATTAAAATAGATTTAGTATTTTAAATAAATTTAAGAGATATAATCCCAAAATACCATGAGAAAAATTGACTTGTTATTCCAAGAATATGGGCTGAGCCACCAAAACATGACAAACAAGCTCATCCACTGGTTCTGTGTACCTGCAATTTTCTTTAGTATTGTGGGCCTGATTTTCAGCATCCCTCCCGGTCCACTCCCGGAGTTGATGCCTTTCCTAGGCAATTTTGCCAATTGGGCCACGGTAGTTCTGGCCTTGGTGCTGATCTACTACCTCATGCTCTCCACTCCGCTTACCTTAGGAATGTTTCTTTTCTCTGCCCTCTGTCTGGCAGTGGCTAATTTCATCAACTTGTATTTCCCCGGAAAGCTATGGATGTTTAGTCTCGGGATTTTTTTGCTGTCTTGGGTATTGCAGTTTTATGGACATAAGATTGAAGGCAAAAAGCCCACTTTTCTGAGAGACCTCCAGTTTCTGCTAATCGGCCCTGCATGGTTGATGCACTTTATCTATAAAAAATGGGGATTTGCCTATTAATCACTTTCTCCAGTCATCAGAACACTGTCTTCTTCAATAGGTTGATTTTTGGAGAAAAGCTCTTCCAACCGCTTCAGGGAACGTTGATTTTTCAGCGTGTACATGCTTTCCAGAATTGATTTTTTCTCCCTGGACGTCAATCTCCAATTCAAGGATGCCCGCTGCATAGTCTCCTGACTTTCTGTCAATTCCTCTACCTGCACCTTATCAGGTGCGTATTCAAACTCTATCCTTTCCAGTGCGAAAGGCATAGACTCCGCCATGTAATTGAAAAGCACCTCATTCTGTATGGTTTGTACATTATCCCAGTTAGCATAAATATTCTTCAACGGAGTGAAAATTTTCTCGAAAATTCTAGGAGGAAAACTAGGTGCTATTTCAGTTGCTTTCTCAGAGTCCCTAATTGTAATCAAGACTACTCCACCCGTATTTTCATTGATCCATGACTGAAACACAAACATAAACCTAAGTGCATCCTGAATCCCAAAATTATCCGACAGGCCTGTATCCATAGTTTCCATAATAGGCTGAGTTGGCAACTGAATATTAGGAGTAATGAAAGGAAAGGTGGCACTCATTCTCAATGCAGTAAGGAATCGTAGATTCTTGGAGTCATGTTCTTCAAAAAATCTGAGAAAATCTATAGTCTGCTTTTTTTCATCAGTGCCCAGTTTCCCAAGCATGGATGTTCCGAAAAATGACATAGAGTGCGGAGAAATCACCAGCTTTCTCCCATCATTTGTAATCAATGTAGTAACGGGAAGCAGAGGAATACTACCTGTAAATTCCGGTTCTTTATATGCTGAAATAGTTTTTTCTAGAATTCCCTCCGTATTTTTATTCAATTGATTTTCAAAAGCATACCCTCTGTCTTTAAGATACTTATGCCCATTGTAATGGAAATTTTGGTTTCGGATCAATAAGTCATTTACCAATAAAGTGAAAATAATCGGGTTGAGATTGTCTGCAGAGATTTGATCAAGATACTTTTCATCCAGGGGATTTACAGAAGGGTCAGTCAGGGATCTTAGATAAATTTCTCTGAAAAACGCCTCGCCCAAAACCCCACCTGAAGCCCCTGTAAACAGCTCCGTATGTTTTAAGACCTCCCCATCCTCAATAGTATAAATACTCTGTAGAACTTTGAGTGTCCAAAGTGCCGCCCGCTGCCCTCCCCCACTTGCGGACACCATCACCAGTTTGGGTTTACGCTCATCAGGAAATTTTGCTTTCCAATTATCCAAAATATTCAGCACATTGTCCCTGTCCTTTTTTACAATATCAGGAGCCAAAAGGGAGTCCATGCGGGCAAGGCTATAGATAGCCGGGGAAACGGTATAATCCAATCCGTAAGCTGCGTGAGGACGATTGAGAAAATTGAAATTACTGAAATAATTAGCCAAAATCAGAAAAGCGAATACAGCAAAGGTGGACCATCTTCTAAGCCAAAAACTCACCGCCCCTACCAACATAACCAGGATGGCAAACAAAAGTGTCGCGCTCATCGCCGCGGGCAACTGGAGATACGGATTTTCTTTGAAAAAGCCCAAAAACAATACAAAGAGAATTAAGACAAGCTGGATGATAAACAGATTCAAGTGATTCTGGTCAAAAACCCGCAGTAACTTTGTCCCCTCAAACCTGGAAATATCCGGTCGTACTTTCTCAGGACGAAGCTTGATATTCAGATAATAAAGGACCTTGTAGTGTTGGGTTTTCAAATCCTTGTATTGACTAATCACACTCGCTCTGGTCAGCCGGACTTTACGCAGCCTTTTATCGACAGTCCCGGCAAAAAGAATAAAGAAATCTTTATTCGTCAGAGAAAAATATCCAAATATAACCGTGTAGGTGATCACTCCTCCACCAATAAAACCCAGGAAATAAAACAATACCTCCCAATCACTCGAAGGATTGTTGTTTAGCTGAAAACTTACAAATCTTATAATATAGACTACATAAAAAATCAGCGGTATAAGCCCATTGTTCACACAATAATGAATGAAAGGTTTATTCAGAATCACCAAAAAAGGGAAATGCTTACCGTCCATAATATAGGTGGACATATGGAATGCCATGGTCAAAACAGCAAACCCAACCCCCATTAAAAAAAAACTGACCCACGAGACCTGATGCAGGTATTCCGGGTCAAGGAAAAGAAACGGAATACCCAATACAACGCCGAAATATTCCAAAATCACTCCCATCAGCGCTATCCAAATAAGGGTAAGACCTAGGTTTTTTCTCAAGTGAAGCAAAAACAATTGTACAGGAAAGCTGTACCAGATTTTATCCCTCATGCATTTGGTTTTGGGATAATTTACTGCTTTTCTTTTACTCCCCACAATTCCGGAAGTCATTGGCAACGTCAATTTTCAAGCTTATTTTGCGCTCAAATAAATCAAACTGACTATCAGCCACTTAATAGCAACAATAGGAGTTAAGCGATTTCTTTGAACCGAAATCCTCTTGTCCTTCTAAGGATAAATTTTACCTTCGAAATTCAAATAGATAGATATGAGAACCTGGTTTTTGTGCAAAGTCAAGTACGCGAAAGAAAATGAACAAGGATTGCTGAAGAATATTTCGGAGCAATATCTGGTGGATGCGGTATCCTTTACCGAAGCAGAGGCAATTCTTTACGATAGGCTTGCTTCCCAGATTAGGGGAGACTTCCAAGTAACAGGCATCAGCAAAAGCAATATTGTTGATGTGTTCTTTTATGAAGATGCCGATATCTGGCATAAATGCAAGATATCTTACATGGTCGCAGATGGCGAAAGTGGGAAAGAGAAAAAAGTCACTCAATATATGATCGTCACCGCCAATGACGTCAAAGAAGCTTACGATAGGATTCAGGAAAGTCTGGGCAATATGCTGGTAAGCTTCAGAGTACCTGATATCGTGGAAAGCCCGATTGTCGAAGTATTCCCTTTTGAGCGGGATGAGGTAGCGGAGCAATTGCCTGAAGGCAATTTCAGACCGGTATCCGAAATGCCTGTAACAGCAGTAGAGCAGGACGAAGAATAGTATTGTAAGAGTATCCGCAATGATACCGGTGATATTATTTTCTTCCCTTAGGCGGCCGAAAGACCAGCCATGGCTGGCAGGCAGAGGCGGCCTCAATTCTTAAGTTTACCCTATCATATGGTACTTTTGGATCTCTACCGGTAGAAAAGCGGATATACTATTAGTACTATTATCAAATGAAAAGCAAAGAGGTCGCAATTGCGGCCTCTTTGCTTTTTTTAGCATTACTCCCATACTACCCCTAGCATGTGAAAATCTTAAAGGGGAGTCGTAGGAAGAATATAAAAACTCCCTTCCAAAGTGTGAATCAGAGGCCGCAAACAGCTATTCAAAGATCTACTCAAACATATTTTTAAGCCAATATGTCTATTGATGCTACCTGTATCTCTGCACGTCTCTTTTAATGTCCCATTGCCTCATAAAATAATTTTAGATACATTAAAATATATTTCATATGTTAAATTATGTACTTTAAACAATTAAAATGGAAAAATGAATTAGATTTACATAATGAACCACTACGATGCTATTCAGGCGATAAGCCACCTTACGGTTGCATCTGATTATTATTTCCAAATCTCCCTAGACAAAGCTGGAAAGGTCATTACCTCCAATTCGGGAATTGGCCCAACTCACGGTTTTTTCGGCAATAATGAGAAAACAGTCTGTTTCGCAGACTGTTTTGAAGCTTCCGACTGGGGGGATTTTGAGAGCAGGCGTACCAATGCCGAAAAAAACGCTCAAAATTCCTTCACCGTAGACCTTCGGAAAATAAATTACCCTCAAGGTGATTTTGTAGATACGAAATGGGAATTCTTTTTTATTACAGAAGACTTCGGAACATGTTGGGGAATAGGCCATTCGCCCGCACAAGCCACAGGCTATAACTTGGGTCTGGGTGACTTTTTTGACAGTACCAACGAGGACGGAAGAGAAATTATAGATAGTATCTTAGAAGATAAACTGCTTGGGTTTTGGGAGTTTGATCTGGCAAAGAAGAGCGATAAAATCAGCCAGGGATTGGGGCAAATGCTGGGATACACACAAGATGAATTGGCAGAGAACACTCCTATTTCATGGCGAAAACATATCCATCCGGAGGACTTCCAAATTCTTCTTCGCGATTTGGCAACCCATTTGAAGACCTCGGGCAATGTTCCCTTCAAGAAAGAATTCCGGATCAATCAGAAGAGCAACCAGACTATATGGGCGTTAGGTTTTGGCAAAACCATTGAGTGGTCAAATACAGGGCATCCCACCAAAATATTGGGATGTATCTTGGATATTTCCGACAGGAAAAAACAGGAGATATGGCTCAAAGAACACCATTATTTCCTTAAAGAACTTGCTTTTGAACAGTCCCATACACTTCGGGCAAGAGTCGCAAATATTCTGGGGATTTTGGAAATCCTCGAAAGCGAGCCACAGAGCATGGAATCCATACGTCTGGTCCAGTTGATCCGGAATGAAACTAAGTTACTTGATCAATCGCTTAAGAAAAGTATCAAGGAATCCGTTCAAAAAAACATATCACTGGAGAATGATTTTGCAGACGAGCCAAGCATGTCCGGTCTATAAATCAATTCAAAGATTTCTGATTTTCCATTTAGCTTTCAGATAGCCCCAAATCAAGTTGGGGCTCATACTTTTTTTCCTCTTGAAGCTTCCATCATATCCCACATTTCTTCAGGTATCTGATCCAGATTATTAAATTCTCCGGCCCCTTTCAGCCATTCTCCACCATCTATGGTCATGACTTCTCCGTTGACATAGCCTGAATAATCGGATACCAGGTAAGCTGCCAAATTTGCAAGCTCCTGATGCTCCCCCACTCTGCCCAAAGGCACTTTTTTGGCGGGATCAAATTTCTTCACCAAACTCCCCGGCAATAGTCGGCTCCAGGCCCCCTCAGTGGGAAATGGCCCTGGGGCAATTGCGTTGGAACGAATGCCATATTTAGCCCATTCTACTGCCAGTGATCGCGTCATTGCCAATACACCGGCTTTTGCAGCAGCAGAAGGCACAACGTACCCCGAACCTGTCCATGCATAGGTAGTTACAATATTAAGAAAAGTCCCCGGCTGCTTTTTTGAGATCCAGTCTTTACCTGCAGTAAGTGTCACTTGAGAAGTACCTTTCAACACAATATCCAGTACTGTATTAAATGCATTGGTAGAAAGCCGTTCGGTAGGGCTAATAAAATTGCCTGCTGCATTATTCAGCACCACATGAATTTGTCCCAGTTGATCAGTAGCATCTTTCCACATGGCTTCTACTTGATCTATCTCTCTTACATCGCAGGCCAAAGCAACCACTTTGCCTCCCTTTCCGGCCATCATTTCTTTGGCGGTTTCCTTCAAGACATCGAGTTTACGGGAAGTAATCACCAAGTTGGCTCCCAACTCCAAAAAATACTCTCCCATCGATCTTCCAAGCCCTGTGCCACCTCCGGTTATTATAATATTTTTACCTTTCAGTGCTCCCGGTTTGAGCATACCTTCTGCTAAAGTCATAAATTTGCGGTTTATCGTAGCTTGTGAAGATAGGTATTTCGGCTTGGTAATTGAAGGAAGAAGACTAAACCGAATCTAATATTTTTAATTGTCATATTAATGAGAAATTTAATTATTGCACTCGTCATTCTATTGCCAATAGTGATTGGCTGTAATGAAGATGAGGACAGAATAATTCAAACAGACCTGACTGCAGAGGCGGCTGAGCTGTTTAGTATTTCAAACACTTGGAACGAAAGCCTGTATTTTGCACTAATTCCATGGGAAGAATATGTACAAATGGGCACGGTCGGATCGGTGAAGCTCCCCAGCTGCCCCGATATTTTCTTGAATGAAGAGTCAAGAGAAGTCACTTTACAATTCCCCGCAAGTACAGAGTGCACTCAATCGGGTACTTATGCCAGAAGTGGTAAGTTGATCATCAGATTTGATACAACCCTGCTTAGTCCTGCTAAAAAATGGACAATGGAATATGATGCCTATAAGTTCAGAACCAACACAATTGAGGGAATCCGAACCTTTACCGGCAATGATTCACTCCAAGTTTTGGAAGAATTCAACGAGATCACAGAAAAGACTGAAAATAAGTTAAGCTCTACCTTTTCGGGAAAATTAATCCATACGAAAACCTATGCCAATGACTCCGTATCGAGCTTCACTTCCTTAGGAAGAATTCAAGGAACAAATGCAGCAGGACGTAATTTTGAAATTACACTTGAAAATCCGATAAACCATTTTATTTCCTGCTATCATCAAAATGAAATCCTTCCAAGTACGGGAATGGAAAATTGGTTTGTGTCCCGAAAGGGAAACTCTCAAGTGTCCTATGGAGTAACTTACGAGCCTCAAATTGATGGATGTAAGGTTTCGGCAAATGCTACATTACCCGATGGAAGAAAATTCCTGCTAAATCCCACGGAATAGTAAAAAATCCTGAAAGAGTATTTGCTGTGCCCTCTGTGAAAACCTCTGTGCACTCCTGTGGTTAATGACAAAAAAAGCCCTGATTCAAAATCAGGGCTCCAATGTGAGTCTTGCTCAATTAATATCTATAATAGTCAGGCTTGAACGGACCTTCTACAGTAACACCTATGTACTCAGCTTGCTCCTGAGAAAGCTCTTCAAGGTCAACACCCAATTTGGCTAGGTGCAGCGCAGCTACCTTTTCATCCAAGTGCTTTGGCAAAACATATACTCCAGGCTTGTACTCATCTGTGTTGTTCCACAGTTCCAATTGAGCCAACGTTTGATTGGTAAAGGAATTGGACATCACAAATGATGGATGGCCCGTTGCGCAGCCCAAATTCACCAAACGGCCTTCAGCAAGCACAATAATTTCACTTCCTTCAATGTTGTAAAGATCAACCTGAGGCTTGATCTCAATCTTTGTATTTCCATACGTGCCATTCAACCAAGCCATATCGATTTCGTTGTCGAAGTGGCCGATATTACACACGATGGTTTTGTCTCTCATCAATCTGAAATGCTCCTCCGTGATGATATTCTTATTACCTGTCGCAGTGACTACGATATCGGCTTCTTTTACAGCATCTATCATTTTCTTGACAGCAAAGCCATCCATAGCGGCCTGAAGCGCACAGATTGGATCGATTTCAGTGACGATTACCCTTGCACCGGCACCTCTAAGTGAAGCAGCCGAACCTTTTCCTACATCACCATAGCCACCTACTACGGCTACTTTACCTGCCATCATCACATCGGTAGCTCTTCTGATCGCATCTACGAGCGACTCTTTACAGCCATATTTATTGTCAAATTTTGACTTCGTCACCGAGTCATTCACATTGATAGCCGGCATTGGAAGAGTGCCGTTTTTCATTCTCTCATAAAGTCTGTGAACTCCGGTAGTAGTCTCTTCCGAAAGGCCTTTGATACCGGCAACCAATTCAGGATACTGGTCCAAAACCATGTTGGTCAGGTCACCGCCATCATCCAAAATCATATTCAATGGCTGGCGATCTTCTCCAAAAAACAGGGTCTGCTCTATACACCAATCAAAATCTTTCTCATTCAGGCCTTTCCAGGCGTAAACAGAAATACCTGCAGCAGCAATAGCAGCAGCAGCATGATCCTGAGTAGAAAAAATATTGCAGGATGACCAAGTCACTTCTGCACCAAGAGCAACCAATGTCTCGATCAAAACGGCTGTTTGGATGGTCATATGAAGGCATCCAGCTATTCTAGCACCTTTCAGAGGCTGAGAAGCTCCGTATTCTTCACGAAGAGCCATCAAACCCGGCATTTCAGCTTCGGCCAATTTAATTTCTTTCCTGCCCCACTCTGCCAAGGAGATGTCTTTTACCTTGTATTGAACGTACTTTTCAGATGTAGTTTCTGACATAATATTGTTAGTTAACGTTTTTTTATCCACTAAAAACCTGCGCAAAGGTACCGTATAAAATCTGGAATCTGAAATGAAACCTAAGGTACAAATGTGATCTCTTTCAAGCCGTAACGCACCGTTTCACCTTCTTCCAGTTCCACCTCAAGCTTTCCTTCTGCACTTATCCCAACTATTTTTCCCAGAAATTGTTCCCCGTTTGCCGAATAATTTGCCCAAGAATCCATTCTGTACAAATGCATCAGATATTCCGATTTGATCTCATTCCACTTTCCTTTTTTCAACTGAATATAACCCTGCTCCAGCTGGGTGATCAATAGACGGAATAATTCTTCCAATTCGAAGTGACTTCCCGTAATTGATCTGATGGATGCTGCGGTGGTGGATCCAAAATCAAGCTGGTTGATATTCAAACCAATTCCCACTATGGCGTATTCCCATTCTTTGCCCGAAAAGGTATTTTCGATCAAAATCCCGCCAATCTTCCCAAACCCGGGGACGATTAGATCATTTGGCCATTTCACTTCCAACTGTGGGATATAATCCTGCATTAATCTCCTGATGCTATTTGATACAGCCATGTTCAAATAAAATTGCTCGGAGATATCCATGAAATCAGGACGCAACACCAGTGAGAACGTGAGGTTCTTACCGGCCTGCGAATACCACAAATTCCCACGTTGGCCTTTTCCTTGCGTCTGATGTCCACAGATCACGACACTTCCTTCTGCGGCCTGCCTTTGCCTGACCAGTTTCAGTGCGATGTCATTAGTCGAGTGACACTCTGGCAGGAAATGCACATCTTTCCCTAAAAAAATCGTATTGGCAAGAATTTTATACATAAATTTTGGATTCGTCTAAAAAGGATATTTTTATCCACGACATTGCAAAAATAAATGAATAATATGACAGCAGAAGAGCTGAGCAAAGTAATCATCAAAGGAATGGAGGAGAAAAAAGCCTCAGACATTGTAGTGATGGACCTAAGAAACATAAAAAATACGGTAACAGATTTTTTTGTTATTTGCTCAGGCAGTTCTGACACACAACTCGACGCAATTGCAGATTCTATCGAAGATGAGATTATAAAAATCGGTCAGGGAAATCCTTGGAAAAGTGAAGGAAAAAGTAGCCGTCAATGGATCTTGGTAGATTATGTGAACGTTGTGGCCCATATTTTCCTTAAAGATAAGAGAGCTTATTATGGATTAGAAGAACTTTGGGGAGATGCTAAAGTCACCAGAATAGGATAAAAGTCCCGAACTTTCAGCTTCACTCTCCGTTTTACCTTAAGTTTATGAAATTACCCTTATAAGAAATGAGCGACACTAAGAATAAAAACAAAAAATTTGTACCAAAGACACCCCAAAAGCCCGGTTTCCAGCTTTGGCTGATTATTGCCGCGGTAGCCGTTCTGCTTGGCCTTACCTATATTCAAAATAGGAATGCCGTTGTGGACATTACCCAGAAAAGATTTGAGGATATGTATTTGGCAGGGGATGTATCCAAAGTCACCATGGTAAAAAACATGGAGCGCGTGGACATCACTCTTAAATCTTCAGCATTATCTACAGAAAAATACAAGACTGAGCTGGAATCAAATTCCACCTTTTTTAATCCTCAGGGCCCGCATTATTCATTTCAAGTAGCTTCTGTAGACAAATTCGCCAATGACTTCGATTCACTGAAAGAGGCAGTGCCTCAGGAAGACAGGATTGAGTTATCCGTAGCGACAGAGGAAAACTGGGGGAGTTACTTCAGTAGCTTTGGCTTCTTGATTTTACTGTTTGTATTGTTCTGGTTTATGATGCGCCGTATGGCAGGGCCTTCAGGACCCGGTGGACAGATATTCAATGTAGGCAAATCCAAAGCTCAGCTATTCGATGCTGAAAACAAGGTCAAAATTACTTTTGACAATGTGGCAGGACTTGACGAAGCTAAAGAAGAAGTTCAGGAGATTGTGGAATTCCTGAAAAACCCGGGGAAATTCACCAAACTTGGAGGCAAAATACCAAAAGGTGCATTGCTGGTAGGCCCTCCGGGCACAGGTAAGACCTTACTTGCAAAGGCTGTAGCCGGAGAAGCAGGCGTACCTTTCTTTACCTTATCAGGCTCTGATTTCGTGGAGATGTTTGTGGGTGTCGGTGCCGCGAGGGTCCGTGATCTCTTCAAGCAAGCCAAGGAGAAAGCACCTTGTATCATCTTCATAGATGAGATCGATGCTATCGGTAGATCAAGAGGTAAAGGTCAAATGCCGGGTTCAAACGACGAAAGAGAAAATACGCTCAACTCTCTATTGGTGGAAATGGACGGTTTCGGCACTGACACAGGGGTAATCGTAGTAGCCGCAACCAACAGACCGGATGTACTCGATAGCGCTTTGCTAAGACCGGGACGTTTTGACAGACAGATATCCATCGACAAACCTGATATCAACGGACGTGAAGCTATTTTCAAAGTACACTTGAAGCCTATCAAAACGGCAGATGATGTGGATCCTAAGAAATGTGCTGCACAGACTCCGGGATTTGCAGGTGCAGAGATTGCAAACGTGTGTAATGAGGCAGCCTTGATCGCAGCCAGAAGAAATAAAACGGCAGTAGATATGCAGGATTTCCAAGATGCAGTCGATAGAGTTATCGGCGGTCTGGAAAAGAAAAATAAGATAATCTCTCCTGAAGAAAAGAAAATCGTTGCTTTCCACGAAGCCGGTCACGCTGTAGCCGGCTGGTTCTTGGAGCATGCCGATCCATTGGTCAAAGTAAGTATTGTTCCCCGTGGAGTAGCTGCGTTGGGATATGCCCAATACCTTCCCAAAGAACAGTTCCTGTACCAAACAGAGCAGTTGATGGATGAAATGTGCATGACACTGGGTGGCCGTGCTGCTGAGCAAATCATCTTCAAAAAAATATCCACCGGTGCTTTGAGTGATCTGGAACGCGTTACTAAGTTGGCGTACTCCATCGTTTCGGTATACGGTATGAACGATAAGATCGGAAATGTTTCTTTCTACGATTCCAAAGGGGATGGTTATAAAATGACCAAACCTTATTCAGAAACAACCGCAGAAGTGATCGATGAGGAAGTCAGGAAACTAATTCAGTCAGCTTATGACAGAACCTTAGAGTTGCTCACCCACCGAATCAAGGAGCTGGAGATACTGGCAAAAGAACTCTTGGAAAAAGAAATCCTATTCCAAGCTGATTTGGAGCGATTGATTGGTAAAAGGCCTTTTGATAAGGAGACCACCTATCAGGCATTTACCAACAAAAAAGACAAGTTGAAAGATCCGGATTTGGTAACGAAGGAAGACGATAGCGATCCGAAATCATCCGATCCTTTGGTTGATCCGATTCCGGCGCCGAATTCAGATAATCAAATCTTATAATGAAAGCCCCGAATCACTCGGGGCTTTTTTGTTTTTGTCTTTGCCCGTATATCTTTAGTCATGCAATCAACCCCGCTGGATTTTCCCTTGAATGGAAAAAAACTCTACTTCGCATCAGATTTTCATCTTGGGGCGCCCAATGAAGTCGAAAGCAAGATCCGGGAAAAAAGAATCATCCACTGGCTGGATTCCATTGCCAATGATGCTGCTGCCATCTTTCTAGTCGGAGACATCTTTGACTTTTGGTTTGAATATGGACAGGTGATTCCCAAAGGCTTTATCCCGTTTATATCAAAGATCCATCAGCTTAGAGATCGTGGTATTCCTATCATTTTCTTCACAGGCAATCATGACCTATGGATGAAAGACTACTTCACCAAAGAGCTGGGTGTACCTGTCTATCCCCATCCTATTGAGCTGAAAGTAGAAGGAAAATCTATTTTGGTAGGTCATGGAGATGGACTCGGTCCAGGAGACAATTCATACAAAATACTTAAGAGAATCTTTACAAGTCCTACAGCACAATGGCTATTCCACTGGGTTCACCCTGATTTGGGCATAAAACTCGCCAAAGCCTGGTCCGGCCATAGCCGTATTACCAATATGGCAAAAGATGAAAGTCGCTTCCTGGGTGAGGACGAGTGGCTTTGGGCCTATTGCAAGGAACTGGAAGGAAAGAAACATCACGACTTCTATGTTTTCGGCCACAGACACTTACCTCTGGAACTAAAAGTGGGCAAGAACGCAACTTATTTTAACCTTGGGGAATGGGTCACTCAAAATACTTACTTAACCTTTGACGGTCAGGAAGCCAAGCTAATTACCTTCAAAGGATGAAATCACTGGGGTTGCTAATAATCTTCATTCTACCACTGGTCGCTTCTTCACAGCAAATGGCAAAACTAGGAGCTCCCCAAGCTGAAATTTTGCTCGATAATCTGGACCTGGTTTCTTTTGACACTCAAGACCAACTGTTCATCAGTAATACTTTTGGAGACATCTACCTTTTCAACCAGGGCGGAAAACAGCTAAATTTATTCTCTCCCTCCCGACAAGGAAGACTGAGCCAATTGGAAGCTGCCTGGACAGTGAACATTTTTAGCTTTTCGGCAGATTTGCAGGAATACAGAATTTTGGATCGTTTTCTGAATCCCCTGGCAGAAGATGGTTCCACTCTTTCCGAAGTAAACCTGGCTAAAGCCGCTACTTTGGGAAACAACAATGTACTGTGGGTTTGGGACGAGTCGGATTTAAGTCTCAAATCGATCGACTATCGAAGAAATCTTGTCATACAGTCACAACCATTGAATTTGATATTGAATACTGATCACTTGGAAGTCACAGAAATCAGGGAATTCAAAAATCGTCTGTTTATGAATGTACCGGATACAGGTATATTTATCTTTGACAATCAGGGGAATCTGATGCGAAAAATAAATTTGAAAAACATTCCCAGGTTGTGCTACTACAGAGAACATTTGTTTTGGTGTGATCAAGGTAAGCTGATGGCAATCTCCCTCTCCACCAACGAAATAAGTACCCTTGCGCAGCTTGAGAGCTCTGAATCCGTTTACATCCAAATAGGACAAGAAAGACTTGCCATTGTATCCAAAGACAAGGTGAGAATTTACCCAACCCCAACGTGGCTAAAGGCCTTGAGGTGAGGAGACTTCCGATGCCACTAGTGGAACCCGATCCTGTCTCCTCCCACTATAAAAAAAGGCTGCTTCACATCTGAAACAGCCTTTTCTAACTAAATAAACTCAGCTCTATTAGTTGACTTTCACCAATTCAATATCAAAGATCAAGTCTTTTCCTGCAAGTTGGTGATTAGCATCCAATGTGATTTTTTCCGCATCCACATCTACTACAACTACAGGCATAGGCTGTCCATTGCCTCCTTGAAGAGTCAATGTCATTCCTATTTCTGGTTTGATATCAGCAGGAACTTGCTCTATCGGCACTTCGATCATCATATCCTCTCTGCGCTCACCATAGGCTTCTGCAGCAGGGATAGTCACAGTCACCTTGTCTCCTAAGGTCATGCCGTCCACAGCGGCATCAAAACCTTTAATCATATTTCCATCGCCTAAGGTAAATCCTAATGGTTCACGATTTGCCGAAGAGTCAAATACGCTTCCATCTTCCAATTTACCGGTATAATGCACTTGAACTGCATCTCCTTTTTTAGCTTGCATAGTCTTTTGTTTTAGTAAAGTACAAAGTTACAAAAATCTCTTAGGGATGAAAATCCGGTAAATTATGTCCGATTTCAACATGAAAGCGTACATAATTGGACACTTTTACTAACGAAACCCATTTTATAGGCCTATATTGGGGTTGGCATCATTTTCCCCTTAAGAACACCAAACAATTCACAATGGAAACTCAAGATTTAGGCAAGATTCTTATCATCGATGATAATGAAGACTTACTCTTTGCTGCCAAGATGCTTCTGAAAAAGCACGCTAAAGAAGTCATGATAGAAAAGGATCCCCGTAGAATCCCTTTTTTGATCAATAACAATAATTACGATGTAATCCTTTTGGACATGAATTTCCGTGAGGATACCACCTCAGGAAAAGAAGGCTTTCACTGGCTAAAACAGATCAAAGAAATCGATCCCAAGGCGGTTGTAATTCTGATTACAGCGTTTGGCGATGTAGAAATGGCTGTACAGGCACTGAAAGAAGGCGCTACCGATTTCATCCTGAAGCCATGGCAAAACGAGAAATTGATTGCGACGCTATCTGCCGCTATCAGACTGAAGGAAAGCTATAATGAAGTAGACAAGCTGCAAAAGAAACAAAAGCAATTGCAGACTGACATGAAAAAGCCCTACACCGACATTATTGGTCAAAGTGCTTCTATGAAAAATATTTTCTCCATCATAGACAAAGTGGCTCAGACAGATGCCAATGTGTTGATTTTGGGCGAAAATGGAACGGGAAAAGAACTGATCGCACGTGCTATTCATGACAGATCACTTAGAAAAGATGAGATTTTTGTAGGGGTAGATATGGGTGCTATCACAGAAACCTTGTTTGAATCTGAGCTGTTTGGCCATAAAAAAGGTGCATTTACAGATGCCAAAGATGATCGCTCCGGTAGATTCGAAATAGCTGATAAAGGCTCCTTGTTTTTGGACGAAATAGGAAATCTTTCTCTTCCCCTACAATCCAAACTTTTGACGGTTCTTCAAAGAAGAGAGGTAACCAGAATAGGCACAAACAAAGCCATTCCGGTAGACATTCGCCTGATATGCGCTACCAATATGCCACTTCACGAGAGTATTGCAGACAATACCTTCCGTCAGGATTTATTGTATAGAATCAATACGGTAGAGATTTTCCTTCCCCCACTTCGTGAAAGACAAGATGATATTCCTGTGTTGGCAAACCATTTTCTGAAAAGCTACAGCCAGAAATACCGCAAAAACTTCACAGGATTCACTACCGCGGGCATGGATCTTTTGCAGCATTATGCATGGCCCGGCAATATCCGGGAACTTCAGCACGCCATCGAGCGGGCTATTATTATGGCTGAAGGGGATGTACTGGATTCAAGAGACTTCTTCTTCCTCTCTGCCAAGCCGGCTTCGGACAAAGCTCCCACTTCAGTGACGCTTAACCTCGATGATATGGAGCGAAACACGATCCAGAGAGCAATTGACAAAAATGGAGGGAATATCTCTAAAGCAGCTAAGGAACTCGGACTGACCAGAGCTTCCTTGTATAGAAGGCTGGAAAAATATGGACTATAAAGTTGGCTTGCTCGGGAGAATTGCCTTTTTGGCCGCTTCTCTCTTTCTTCTTTCCAATGCCATCATAGCCAGTTGGGGAGTCTTCATGATCTCCCTTTTACTGGTTTTGGTGGTATTTCAAATCATTTACCTGCTTCGCTATTCCGAAGGTTCATTTAAGAAAGTGCGCGTTTTTCTGGACAACATTAAGCAGGATAAATACTCTCAGCTTTATCCGGTCAAATTTGACGGTACGGAGACAGATGATCTTCACATAGAATTCAATGCGATCCTCGCAAAGCTAAAAGAAGACCAAGCTGAAAAAGAAGCTAATTATCAATATTTCAGATCAGTCTTTAAGCACCTGAGCATAGGATTGATCACGTTTGGAGAAAACGGCGGAATACAGATCATCAACACCGCAGCAAAGCGAATTCTCGATGTGGAAGAATTGAAAAACATCGGGGAAATCGAAAAAATCAACAAGGAATTACACCTGGCAATCAATGACCTAAGAACAGGCGGCAGTGAATTGATCAAGATCGCCCATCCCGACGGGATCATGCAGATTTCAGTCTATGTGATCGAACTGCTCATGCGTGGGGAGAAATTCAAATTGGTCTCTCTACAGAATATCCAGTCCGAGCTGGAGGAAAAGGAAATGGAAGCATGGCAAAACCTTGTCAAAATCCTGACCCATGAAATCATGAATTCAATTGCTCCAATTTCTTCGTTGGCGGGAACGATCCAAGGAGAGATAGAAAGCAAAATAGAGAATGTGGAACAAATCAGTCCACAAGACATGGAAGACTATCTGATGGGAATCAGCACGATAGAAAAGCGCAGTCAGGGTCTGATCAGTTTTGTGTCTGACTTTAGAAGCTTGGCCCATATTCCGGCACCCAAGTTCAGCAGTATAGCTATCGCAAAGCTCTTCCACCAACTTGAGGTTTTGCTACAAAATCAACTTGAAACTTATCAGATAGAACTAATTAAAGAAATAAATCCTAAGGAACTTATCCTATTTGGAGACCAAACTCAAATTGAGCAGGTTCTGATCAACCTTACCCAAAATGCCATTCAGGCAGTAGAAGATTCTGAAGTCAAACGAATCATCCTTCGGGCATTTATCGATGAGGCAGGAAAAATAATTCTGGAGGTGGCAGACACCGGAAAAGGAATCGAAGAAGAGGCTTTAAGCAAGATTTTCATTCCATTCTTCACCACCAAATCCAAAGGGTCCGGAATCGGGCTGAGTCTTTCCAAGCAAATCATGCGTCGCCACAAAGGCAATATTCAGGTTCGCTCTACGCAGGGTGAAGGAACTACGTTTAAGTTGATATTTAACGGGTAATCTTTTTAGGCCATGACCAAAAACACCGGTTTTCTAATAGGCTTCATCCTGATCAAAATCCTACTTCAATACCTACTCATAGACTCGGGGTACGATCTGCATAGAGATGAATACCTGCATCTAGATCAGGCACATCATCTGGCATGGGGCTATATTTCGGTTCCGCCGGTTACTTCTTGGTTATCTTATTTGATCTTTCTACTTGGCAATTCTGAATTTTGGGTCAAGTTCTTTCCCGCACTGTTTGGGGCGCTGACGATTACGCTTGTTTGGAAAGCTATAGAAAGGCTTGGTGGTAATTTATATGCACAATCCCTGGCAGCAGTTTGCCTGATATTTTCAGCTTTGGCGAGGCTGAATATCCTTTTCCAGCCTAATTCTTTTGACATTTTGGCTTGGACATTTGTGTACTACTCTCTACTCTGCTATATCCAATCCGGGAAAAACAAATGGCTGTATTGGCTAGGCGTTGGTATAGGCTTTGGATTTTTGAATAAATATAACATCGCATTTCAATTGCTTGGATTAGTACCCGCTTTGCTGCTGACTTCTGAGCGGAAGATTTTCAAGAATCCGCATTTGTATGCCGCTTTGGGTCTGGCATTGCTAATCGCCTTGCCAAATCTGATCTGGCAGTGGCAAAACGATTTTCCGGTGATCTGGCACATGCGTATGCTAAGTAACCATCAGTTGGTTCATGTGAATCGCTTGAATTTTCTCACGGATCAATTTTTCTTCTTTTTCGGATCTGCTTTCGTACTGGTTCTGTCCATGATTTCCTATTTCACATACCCTCCTTTTCGAAAGTATCAGGTGTTCTTCTGGTCCACAGTTTTCACCTTGGCCATCTTTACTTATTTTCAGGCAAAGAACTATTATGCCATTGGTCTCTATCCTATTCATTATGCATTTGGAGCAATTTATCTTTCACATTTATTTTCTAAAAGCTGGGGTAAGTATTTAAAGCCGGTAGTCATGGTTATTCCTATAGCGCTATTTATCCTGACTGCCCCGATGACATATCCCATCGGAGATCCTCAATACCTGAAGAAAGTCCAGAGTCGTCATCCTGAACTAATGGAAAATCGATGGGAAGATGGTGAAATTCACGATTTGTCACAGGATTTTGCGGATATGCTGGGCTGGAAAGAGCTGGCAGAGAAAGTAGATCTTGCCTACTCCAAAGCTCCCAAAGAGGAATACACACTGATCATCTGTGACAACTATGGACAAGCGGGAGCAATCAACTTTTACACCAAAACCAAAGGTTTGAAGGCTGTTACGATGAATGCAGACTATGTCAATTGGGTGGACCTAAGCAGGGAAATTAGAAATATAATTTTGGTCAGAGAAGCTGAAGATGGTGTAAGCGATCGGGAGATTTCATTTTTCGAAAGCTCGGAAGAAATAGGAACCATAACCGATCCCGATGCCCGTGAACATGGAACCATTATCCATTTGCTTCTTGGTACCAAAACAGATATTAATGCAATTTTGGCTACTGAGATTGAAGAAAAAAGAGCGGAGCTGAGAGAGTGACTGACCGTCATTTATTACTGCATCTTCTCACATCTCATAAGTAGGGCATGCTGAAAAACGCCAGTAACAAATCAAAAGCTTTCATATTGAATGATTAACCCATTTTTCATGCGAACGGTTTTTCAGCAAGTGCAAGCTTATTGACCACAATAGGTCTTTATCCATGCATCAGAAAATCCCTAAGTAAAGATAAATCACTCATATTTATTATAAATGAAGATACATATCCGCGAAACATCACATATGTGCCGTGATTAAATTTTAGAAGCTTAAATTTGGCAAATCTCCCTTTCCAAAAGATGGCAAGAGGGATTTATCCTACCGCCTTACAGTCTTCTTGATTCAAGCATAATTCCCCGGCAAAACCTCCTTCATGAATACGTACAAACAAATAGAAGCCGCAATCCTATCGGCCTCAACTATTCTCATTACTGCCCACAAATCTGCTGATGGTGACTCTGTCGGCTCTTCTTTGGGTCTATTTCATTTTATAGAAAAGCTTGGCAAAAAAGCCCTCATTTGTCACCCGGATAAAGCTCCCAGTTTTTTGGACTTCCTTGACTTGTCCCCCATCACTGTGATGGATGAGGAATCTGAGAAAGTTACCCAAGCCTTTATTGGGGCAGATTTGATCTTTTGCCTCGACTATAACTCTACTGATCGTGTAGGCTCTGAAATGCAATCCTTACTGGAATCGGCAACCTGTCCCAAAATCATGATCGACCATCATCTTGACCCACAGGGTTTCACCTCAATAACAATCTCCGAAACCTCCGCATCCTCCACGGCTGAATTGATCGTGGAATTGATAGAACAATCCGGAAATGGGGCTTTGCTGGATGAAAAGATAGGCACTCCTTTATATCTGGGAATTCTCACTGACACGGGGAGCTTTCGGTTCAATTCCGTGAAAGCAAGAACTCATGAAGTACTGGCAAAATTGCTGGCCGGAGGTGTCCAACATCACCTGATTCATGAATTGCTGAATGATACCAATACAGCAAGCCGTCTTCGGCTGCAAGGATTCGCAATGAGCGAGAAAATGGAGATTATGGATGAAAATTCTGTAGCTATTATTTCGCTGACTAAAGAGGAGTTGGAAAAATATCAGTACAAAAAAGGAGACACAGATAGTCTGGCCAATCTTGCATTATCCATCAAAGGGATGAAAGTAGCTATTGTGCTTTCAGAGCGGGATGGTATTATTAAGATATCCTTCCGCTCCAAAGGCAAACAGAATCCTGTAAATGGTTTAGCTGCCAATCATTTTGACGGGGGCGGACATGCAAATGCCGAAGGAGGAATGAGTACACTCCCCATGCCCGAGACCTTGGATAAAATCAAAGCTCTAGTTTCTGAATATTTTCCCTGTGAGGTGAAAATATAAAACATCTCCTGTTCTGGATAGTAAACAGGTACAACTTTTCGAGATTCGAAAAACCTCAAAGAGTAACTGCCCTGTGGGCAAAAGTTTATAAAAAACCCGGAAATTTATTTCCCTAGACTACCCTATGGGCAAAAATCTCTATCTACTGAGCCCCCCTCCTGCATTTCTCTAATATCGTGCAGCAACTGAGCTAATCGATCCTGAAGCTCTACAGGCTGTTTGATCACCACAATATCGCCGAGTGAGATCACCCAGCGTACAAATCCCTCTATGGAGGAATTCATAAAGGTCATCTCAGTCTTATTCCCAACCCTTTCTTCCGACACAAATCCATTGTTGTATTTTGAGTTGGCGAGGTATTTCAAAGAACCATCCGGTACCTCCAAAATAATTTGATGAAGTTTTTGTTCACTCGCTATTTTGTCCAAATACGACTGTAGAGAAGGATGCTTTACAGTAGAATAGGAAATATCCGTGATGTGAAGTTTGCTAAACCTATCTAATCTAAACGTGCGATAATCATCTCTCAGACGGCAAAATGCCAATAAATACCACTGCTCGTAGGAATGAAACAAGCCTATGGGTTCAAGCTCTCGATCTGATTTCCGCTGCGGGTCAAAAGTCATATAACCGGTAGCCAGCACTTTTTTCTCCGAAATAGCCTGTAGCGCAACCTGAAAAGCCTTGCTGGATTTATTCATGGACTGTGAAGAGCCTGACTTCAAAACCTTGATGGTATCCTGCACTTCCACCAATAAATCTTTCTCTGTGGATTTCAATACTGCCTTGATTTTGATCAACGCTTCTTTGAAAAACTTACTGCTCTGCTCATCCAGCAGTTTTTCCACCAACTTGTCTGCTACCAAAAGTGCCAATGCTTCCTCCCTACTAAACATAATCGGAGGGAGCCTGTATCCTTCTACCAGCGAATATCCCTGTCCGGCCTCCCCGATAATCGGCACGCCGGATTCTTCCAGAGATCTCACATCCCGGTATATGGTACGCAGACTCACGCTAAAGCGCTCTGCGAGCTCTGCAGCGCGGATAGTTCGCTTCGACTGAAGATGTGTGAGGATGGCTGTAAGTCGGTCTATTCTGTTCATGGAAATAGGGATCAAAAGTTTGAAAGTAAAGAAACTTGAAAAAAATCAGAAAAATTTCCAAAACCCCAAAACACTGCTGACATAGGGCTGACACAATACGGTTGTTTATTTGGGTATTCTTAAACAAAACACAAGCACTATGGAAACTACAACATCAGCTACAACAGCTCAAATCATCAACAAAGATCAGCTTTTGACTCACTGGCTAGGACATCGCAAACTCACCCGAAAAGTATTGGAAGCTTTTCCTGAGAAAGAACTTTTTGAATTCAGTTTGGGCGGCATGCGTCCTTTTGCAAAGCTGATCAAAGAAATGCTAGCTATGGCGGCACCCACTGCAGAGGGCTTGGCCACGAATGAATGGGAGGCTTTTGACGAAGATAAAACTGAACTGACAACAAAAGCGGCACTATTGGACAGTTGGGATGAATCCACCGAGAAAATCGAACGTCATTGGAAAGCTATCCCTATAGAGAGATTTCAGCAACACATAGTCGCCTTCGGTCAATATGAAGGCTCAGGATACAGTACCCTGTTTTACATTATTGACAACGAGATACACCATCGTGGTCAGGGATATGTGTATCTCCGGGCCTTGGGCATCACTCCTCCAAATTTCTGGGAGCAGTACTAGCCTATTAGCAGTAGAGCTACCCGCACCATTTTCACCGGCACAATCTTCATCCTAGTCTGTATATAGACTGTTTCCGATCATCCTGTGGTCTGTGTCCGCACAGACCACCTTTACCGCTGTTAATAAATTTTAATTCTTTGTGTAGCGAATAAATCTTGTCACGCGTCTTGGTAAAGATTAAAAACTAAAACCAACAAATACATATGATGAGTGTAAATTCATTTGCTATGAAGAACCTTAAACACTTGGCCTCAATAGCGTTGCTTGCCGGAACTTTGGGATTGACAGGCTGCTTGGATAATGACAAGGACCCTATTGAATACCCACCTGCAGGTTATATCTCTATTTACAATGGTGCACCGAACAATACCGGGGTTATAGTATTTGCAGACCAAAACCAGGTCAACAATAACCCACTGAAGTATTCCGAAGCTTTGGCTTACAGCAACTTCTATCCGGGCAAGAGACTGTTTAAGTTTTCTCAGAGTAACTCTGTGACTTCTCTTTTGGATAAAGAATTCGAAATCAAAGTTGATTCAGTATACTCCATGTTTGTAGTAGAGGATGCAGGTACGCTGGATGCTGTCTTGCTTGATGACAACTGGTCTCAGACCACTGCAGGTAAATCACAAATCAGAATGATAAATCTTTCTCCTGATGCGGGAACAGCATCGCTGTTAATCGATGAAAGCGAAACTCCATTCGTTGCTGATTTGGCCTTCAAATCCAATTCAGATTTTAAAGGTTTGGACAGCAAAATTTATGACTTAACTGTTGTCTCAAGCACAGGCGAAACCCTAGCTACAGCGACCAGAGTGGAGCTCAGAGGCAACAGAGTTTATACCTTAGTGCTGAGAGGCTACAAGCAGTCAACTGAGAATGCCAAGAAACTTGATTTGCAATTACTGACCAACTATATACACTATTAAATTATCAATTATCCGTAATAAAATTCTCACAAGAAGCGGATATAAACCAATCGGTAATCCAGCCACAATGCAAAATCCCGATCTAAACAGGTCGGGATTTTTTGTTTTAACAACTTGGGGATACGGAGGGTTACGCAGATACAGCTAAGTGATATTCAACGTTTAACTTTTTGGATGAGCATACTCCGCCGTTTGTGACATACAAAAGGCTTTTCCGCTGAGCGTTATCCTGGTTCTCCGTAAGCAGGATTAATTCACAAGCTTATACTCGTTTTTGCTTGACTGCCAAAAGGCAAGCCTGCCATACCCTACTTAGGACAGCTTGATGAAGCTTTTCTATGACAGTATGAAGATCAATCAACTTACACTTCCTGAAGCACAGACAAAATATTGCCCGCAGGATCCTTAAACCAAGCGATCAATGGACCGCCACCTTTACGGCAGATCCCCTTTTCATCGGTTTGAATAGGATCTGGATACTGTTCGAACTTGACCCCTTTCATAATCAGCTCATCCACCGTCCGGTCAATATCATCCACAGAAAAATTCAGTACAGTAAATGTAGCGGGTGTATGATTGGGCTTGGGATAAATAACTACATTCCCACCCCCACTAAGGTGAAGAGAGATAAATCCCATTTCATCTTCTGCTACATGAAGCCCAAGAGTATCCTGATAGAAAGACTTGGCTTTTGGAATATCATCCACGGAGTAACTGCTGAACACATCGGCATTTTGAAGCATGACAAGGAGTTTTATGGGCATCAGATTCTTACGGCATAATTTAGCCATTTTTTAACAGTCATCCAATTCCCCCTCATGATCTATATATCTACAGACCATACACTTATCAAAAAAAACCTACTGACATTTTTTGCTATAATCCCACTCCAAGTTGTGCTTTAGCTCCCTGAATATGGGTTTCGTCTTGCGTTTCTACTGCAAAGAAGCCATAAGCCAATGGTGCAGCAGCGGCACGCTCCAGTGTTTGTTCATAGAGTTTATCCCAGACTTTTCCGCCCTGCTTTTCATACTCAGTAATGAGCGCTTTAAGACTATCCTCTCCAAAAACTGTGACATGCCCCGAAAAGTCTTGTGAAATATCGCTTACATGTGCGGTGGACCAGTCAATAATTCCACTGACAACTCCTTCCCAAGATGTCAACACATGCCCTGCATACAAGTCTCCATGAATAAAGCCTGTGAAGTCCGGCCAAAGCCCATCATTGTCCAACCACTTTCTGTAGCGTGTCTCCAACTCTGTGCTAATACCCAGTTCAGACTTTACCAGTTGCAAACGATCCGCAATTTCCGACCTCAAATCACCCGGTACCATTACCTTCAGACCACTTTCCTCAACCTCTTTTTCACCGATTCTGTGTAATTCCAACAACGTTTTTGCAAGGGATGGCACATAGTTCAGGCTTTCCTGATTCATATTCCAAGTCACCTCGTATGTGATCGCATCAAAAGTCAAAGCTGGCTTATCTTTCAATAATGGATAAGCGACCAGTGCCGGGGTGGCAATTTGCCAATCAGGAACCTGTATCGAAAGATGCTTTTTCACCAACTCTAAAATACGTTTCTCTTTTTCAATCTGTCCCCCCAAATCATTACGTCTGGGAATTCGCAGCACCCATTGTTTTTCGTCTTTATCAGTAGCAAACCCTACTTTAAAATCGATGCCCATTTCATTGAATTTCATCTCGTCGGTAAGAAGCAATCCATGCTCTTCAGCTATTTTTTGAATATCTCTGATTGTCATTTTACTTTTTATGATTATCTGTAATGATGCCAGTGGTCCTATTTTCTTTGTTTTACCGGCTAAAAGGCTCCTTCACATCCTTTAGGTAGACGATGACAAAATTGCTTTATTTAAATAACCTGCAAAACGCAGATCACGGTCCAAGGGCTAGGGAAGCAAAATCAATTACAATCAATGCCTAAAAATGAAAAACCTAAAGCCTCAGGATCCGCCCCTCGGCCCCATCTACAGTAGGATGAGTGCTCAGAATGGCAGCCACTGACTCTTAGGCATTAAACTGTGTCCTAGAATTGACCAATAATAACTATGTATGGACAATGATTACTGAAACTAAACTCTCCCATCTACTTCTCTCCACCTCCAAAATTCACCTTAAAGCTAGCTCCAAACAAGCCATAAGTATCACCATAACCTGAAACTTGTCTTACCTGATAATTGTAAAAAGGCATAATCACGTAGTTCGCTCCTTTGGTCTCCAGTACACGAAGATTCAATCCAAAATTCAGTGTGGCAAATGGATAGAATCTACCATTTTTGGGTTCAAGTGTAGCACTTTCCGTCACTGCCTGCTGCCTGAGGGTAACTGACGAAAAACCGGATGCGTCACTATTATACACAGCCATCTGACGTTCTACAGTATTCTCTTGGCTGGCAGTTTCGTTTAAAGCATAGAAATTCGAAAATCCTGCCTGAATGGATACGGAATTGCTTCTGGTCAAAGGATACTTGACAAATACAGGTAACTCTACCTGCATCTGACGAACTTCCAGTTTCTCAGTTTGGGGGTATGTATTTCCAAATGCCATCACTGTACTTTCCTGCTTTGCATTTTGGTTGAGGTAGTTTAGCCCAAGCCCCGAGCCCAGAGTAAATTTACCCGGAAGATTGATATCCACCAGCATGCCTAATCCGATTGTAGAAGCTGTAGCGACCTGATTATCACTTTGGATCGCACCAAAACCCGGAGATAACCCCATACCAAGTCCCACCGTCGCTTTGTCTTTTGGAATAACAGGAAAATCATTCTCAGCAACAAACCTCTCCTTATCTGATTCTATAAGTTTCACGGGTTCTTTTACTTCAGTCTCCACAGGTATTTTCTCAGTCAATAGCCGGTTTTCCTTTTCTTCCGCCTCAGCAATTAGAGGAGGGTTTTGATGGGTTTCACTTTTTGGTATTAGTTCTACGGGTTTTTCAGTAGAAATCACCTGCAATTCATGTAGGGCGTTTTCCGTTTTAGTGGCCTTTTCTACTTCTTCTAGAGGCTTGTCAACAGCTGCCAAAGCTTTAGTATCAACAGAAATCGGCTGGGAGCTTTGCTCTTTTTCAGTTTTTGCTATTGGTTCCGAACCGGATGTTATCTCACCCGGCTTTTGATTTACGTTAGTTTCGGCGGGAGAATTTTCCGCCAGAGTTTTCGATTCATTTGTAATAATTTCCTCCACCGTATTTTCAGAGGTATTCTCGGCACCTTCCGCCAATTGAACTTCTGTATGCTCAGGAAGGTCACTTCCCGAGAAATCTATAGAATTCAATCCCACTGCCAGTAGTACAAGGGATGCAGCGATTCCACTTGCCCAATAGGAAATAGTTTTACGTTTGCGCAATGCGCGCTTTTTCTGAAAAGCTTCCCATGCGCCCAATTCGTAGGGTACGGAGGCTTCGACTAACTTCTTTTTAAGGGAAGCAGCGATTTCTTTATCTAGCTTATCTTCCTTCATATTCTTTCAAATGTAATGAGACTAGTTTACGGAGCTGGGTCTTAGCCCGGGCGAGATAGACTCTAGATGAACTTTCTGACAAGTTCAGCTTCTCGCCAATTTCCTTATGACTGTAACCCTCTATTTCATAGAGGTTGAAAATCATTTTATGATCCTCCTGTAATTGATTGATCAGGTTGACAATATCCTGAAATGCCAAGTCCTGAAGCGCACTCACTTCATGGAACACTCCCATTTCCTCAGACACATCGGTTTGATTCTGAAACTTCTTCTGCTTGCGGAAATAGTCTATCGCAGTGTTTACGGTGATGCGGCGGAGCCATGCTTTCACAGACTGAAAGTCATCGAATTTCTTAATAGATCCGAAAAACTTCATGAAGGAGTCGTTCGTGATCTCATCAGCCAATGCTTTATCTTTGGAATAGGACAGACTTATCCCCATGACATAGCCATAGTATTTTTTATAAAACACCTCTTCGTACTTAGCCGATCGTCGTTTGCAACCTTCGATCAGCTCCTGATCAGTCCAATTCAATTCAAACCTATTAATCTATGGTTTACGACTTCCCTATTGGAGTCGGAATTCTCATTCGTTAGTTATTCATTGCCAATCTCCTCATAGGCATCCTAATTGGAGATTTTCTCTTTACCAACTGTATTTATTTTCTTATACTCCACCGAAAGTGGTAATTGCATACAATTGGCCATTTCTTTTTGATTCTGAGAATAGCCTGAATTTATAGCAAAATTAGATGCTTCTACCGGAAATCCCGAATTGATTGAGTCATTCTCCGAGCCGGCGTCCAGTGCACTGCCGGCAAATATCAAAACCAAGTAGATTCGAAGAAGTGTCTTCATAACGCTTTTTTACCCTGACGGATAGCCCAGCCAATACGCTACAGTAGTCGGGATTTTTTTTTGGATGTTGAATCTGTATGGGAAGTAAGAAGTAGAAAGTGGCCAGTCGCAGTTGGCAGTATCATTTCTCTCTGAGTTGCCTGCCGACCGAAGGGATGGAGGCAAAAAGATCAATATTAAACTTGTGCTCTCTGGACAATCCCCGCTGTGACTTGACAAGCTTACCTATCGAGATTTAACCCCATGAAACCTGACGAAAGTCAGTCTTGGTCCTGAGGGCTGACAGGCGAAGCAGCGTCAATTGGGTCTAATTTTACTTTTCCTTAACAAATTAAATCTCCCACTATACATTATGTCACCGCACTTCACAGCTCATAGCTTTCATATTCCTGTCATGGGACTGGGATATACTGTAGATACACCCATCAAAGTTGCCAAATATGGTATTTCCAGTGTGATCTCTATTATGGATGATCACCTGCTGGAAGATATGCGGAAAATCTACTCGAAAAAATATGTGCGTGAGTTTGCCCCAATTCAGGATACAGAAGAAGATTACCGGGCAAAACGAATCACTGCTTACTTGAATTTGACTCAATCTATAGTAGAGGAGCAATTCAATAAATTGGCAAATGAAGATTGGGAAACCAACACGGAATTCAGAAAATACCTGGACCTACTTCCCAATGGCACCTCGCTTCTAAAGCTGGCACAAAAGCTAGAAGGGTCTTCAGAATCAGAGAAATTCCAACTCAGAGAAGAGTTCAAATCCAAACTGAGTATGGGTGCCATAGACGTGAATATCATGACCAAAGTGGATAAGCTTAACAGTGATAAAGAAGGCAATGAATTGCCAAGAGAATATTCTGATGCCCTCTCTGCTCTAAGAGGATTTGCCAAAAGTAACGTAAATGGATCAGTTGTTTTCTCAGCAGGAATGAATCCGGCTCTATACGGCTATGCGGAGCAATTTTCAGCTTTTCACCCAAATCAATTCGGAGAACTTCCAAAAGGAATTATCCTAAAAGTAAGTGATTACAGGTCTGCCTTGATCCAGGGAAAATTTCTGGCCAAGAAGGGGCTTTGGGTCTCAGAATTTAGAATCGAGTCCGGATTAAACTGTGGCGGCCATGCCTTTGCGACAGATGGATTTCTGATCGGACCGATTTTGGAAGAGTTCAAAAACAATAGAAATGAGCTTTTTCAAACGCTTTATGAAACATGCCAAAAATCACTTGAAAATAAAGGGGTCAAAAAGCTTTCAGAAAGTCCTCCTTTCAAGATAACTTACCAGGGCGGGATCGGAACGGCCACTGAAGACAGCTTCTTACGGGCGTACTATGAGCTGGATGGAACAGGCTGGGGAAGTCCATTTCTTCTAGTACCTGAAGCTACATCTGTGGATGATGATACCTTGGAGCGCTTACTGAAAGCCAGAAAATCCGATTTCTATCTTAGTTATGCCTCACCTCTTGGAGTACCTTTCAATAACCTCCGGATCTCCTCGGGAGAGGAACAACGTCTGGCAAGAATAGAGAAAAATAGGGCTGGAAGCCCTTGCTACAAGAAGTTTCTATCCAACAACACCGAATTTACAGATCAGCCGATTTGCAGTGCGTCCAGACAATATCAAGTCCTTAAAGCAAAGCAATTTGCGGCAGGAGTGATTGCATCTGAAGAAATGGACAATGTACTGGCAAAAGATTGTCTTTGCGAAGGATTAAGTGCTCCGGCGATTTTGGCAGCAGGAGAAACACCACGCCGAAATCTCACCGCAGTCACCATTTGTCCCGGACCGAATCTGGCATATTTCAAAGGCACTTTTACACTCAAAGAAATGACCGACCATATCTATGGCAAGTTCTCCTTAAACGTGGACTTGGAAAGGCCCCATGTATTTGTCAAGGAATTGCAGCTCTACGTAGCATATTTAAAAAAGGAATTTGAGGTCAAAATCTCAGAAAAAACGGCCAAGAAGGAAGCTTACTTGGAAAAGTTTAGAAGTAACCTAATTGACGGAGTCAGCTATTACCAGAAAATGATCAACTCCGTTCAAGTAGATTCTGAAGACATTCTACAAAAAATGAAAGGGCAGTTTATAAACCTTAAAAAAGAAATAGAGGCTTTCACTACTCTGCTAAAACCGGAAGTTGCCTAGTGGGATTATTCGCCACTTTACCGGTAGAAAAGCAACTTAAAGCTCAATACCAAAAGTCAATGCTCCAACAACGTAATTATAAGACGCATTATAGGTGAGCGGATAAAAGAACATGTTTTTAATTAAAAAATCACCTTTTAACTCCACAAACAAATTTGTCTTCGCAGACAATTGATTTCTATAGCCTATTTTCAGATTTGGGCTAATCCCCTTTTCCTTTCTATCAATAAAAGTCGATTCTATAACATTGGGATTTGGCGTCCCGTTATCTACGCTTAATTCACCAAGATCAGCGTCAAACTTGGTAAACCAAAAGGTAAGGCCCCCTCCTGTATAAACTTGATTAGTACCTTGCTTAAAGACTATATAGCTCAATTGAATCGGGACCAATACGGAAAAAGACTCATACTTTTCCCTTCCTGTAAGTTTAAATGTGGATAATTGAGAATCTATAATTAACGTATTGCTTTCTGCCATATACCCAATACCAAGATCCACCATTAAGCGCGGGGCATTCCGAAACTCCTTAAACCGTAGGCCGACTTCAAAATACGGAAGAATGGTTTTATCAAGTTTGTAATTCACATCCTTATTTGATTCATATTCCATCAATCCCAAAAACCCAACACCACCCTGAATTTTGAGAGATAATTTGGATAAGGGAACTTGGGAGACGTGGACTTCAAAAGGCTGGTTATTACAATTATAATAGGACGTAAAAAGCTTAATCAAATCTCTGTCAGACAATTTGGTTGATTCTATTTCTTTGTGTAACCCTGTTCCACAATCATCATTCATCGCCAGTTTCAGCACACCTACATATTGGTTGCTGGTAACATTTACAATTTTGCCGTTTTCAGTTTTGGAGGAATGAACTGTTTTTAGTTCAATTAGTCGGTCTTCATATCTTAGGTAGTATTTATTACTCCATTTATATAAAGCCACACTACCCGACATAAGCTCTTGGACAAATACAAGATCACTTTGAGATGGAATTGTCTCAGTTCTAAAAAATCTTCCATTGCCCAAGGAAAAAGCCTGAATATCATTTGGCTTGTAGACTTTCCTCTCGCCTGTCTCAGTTATAAACTCTAGTTCAGAATAAGATTCCACATCAAATTTCTGCTTTATTTCCCCTCTAATTTGGGTCCCATCCTGCAGAATCACATAAGAATTATACTCCGTCTCCTGTTGGGCAAAAAGAGAAAGTGACACTAAAAACAAACTAACTAAACCTAGGTATTTCGAAGCTCTTAATTTCATTATTAAAAATTTTTCAGTGCGCTAAAGTAATAAAACCTTCGCGTGAAATCCTAGAATGAAAAATATAGAAACAAAAAAGCCGGGACGTTTCCCGGCTTTTTTGTTTAGTTCTTTTTTAGGGCTTTAATCTCCCGTGAATAGCTTCAGCACATCATTTCCGATAGCAAAAACCATGATGGCCAGCAATAAGACCATACCGACTTTCTGTGCATTCTCCAGAAATCTATCAGATGGTGCGCGTCCCGAAATCATCTCATAAAGCAAGAAAATCACATGCCCTCCATCCAATGCCGGAATCGGAAGTAAATTCATAAATGCCAGTATCATAGAAATCAATCCGGTAATAGTCCAGAATTTGGTCCAATCCCAAGTATCACCGTATATTTTTGCCATTCCGATAGGACCACTTACGTTCTTGGTGGAGACCTCGCCAGTAAACATTTTGCCCATTGCCTTCGCATTCACGATGACTACAGTAAAAGCTTTGGTTGTCCCTTTCTTAATGGATTCTGAAAAACCATACTTTCGCTGTACCATCTCGATCATAGGTTTTACAACTATATCTATTGTACCGCGCTCAGTGACCGCCACCATTTTATGAATAGTATCATTTCCGCTAGTCAGCAGTTCAATATCCGCTTCTTTGCTTTTGACTTTTTCCAGTTCCGATTGAAGCTCATCAAAGTACGTAATCGGCTGACCGTTTATCGAAAGTATCTTATCTTCTACAGTGATACCTGCTTTCTCAGCTGCTCCTCCTTTATCAATCTTCCGAAGCTCGAATGGATATCGGATAAAAACAAAATTGTTTATTGCTTCCTGACTATTAAAGGAATTGATAAAGCCTCTAGGGATAGCTATCTTGATGATTTCTCCTCCACGATCTACCGTGTAGTAGCCATTTTCGCTAAGCAATGCTGATCCTGATGTCAAATCACCTAATGATTGGTATGGTTGTCCATTGATATCCAAAATCTTATCTCCGGTTTTCAAACCGATAGACTCGCCGATCTCCAATGCCTCTATTCCGTTTTCTACTACTTGATCACGGGAAAAATACGTTTCACCATTGTTATACACCAATATCACAAAGATCACAATACCTGTAACGACATTGACTATGATCCCACCCAACATTACGATAAGACGCTGCCAAGCCGGTTTGGATCTGAATTCCCATGGTTGGGGTTCTCCTGCCATTTGGTCAGAATCCATAGATTCGTCCACCATTCCGGATATTTTCACAAAACCACCAAGAGGAATTGCTCCTATGGAATATTCTGTTTCTCCATACTGGAACCCGGCGATTTTCGGAGGAAATCCAATTGAAAACTTCTCTACTCTCATGCCAAACATCTTGGCGGTAAGCAAGTGGCCCAACTCGTGTAAACCCACCAGGATCGATAACCCCAGGAGTAATTGGCCCACCATAATTAAGGTATCCATTATACTTTATTCGTTATTAGTTCTTTAGTAATTTCTCTTGCCCTCTTATCCGTCTCCACATAATCATCCAAATTAGGATGTGCAATAAACTCAGCTTTTTCGAGAGTTTCGCCAATCAAATCAGACATTTCAAGAAATCCCACTTCTTTATTCAAGAAAGCATCTACCGCAATTTCATTGGCGGCATTTAGCACACAAGGGGCATTGCCACCTTTTGCCAGTGCATCGTATGCCAACTGAAGGTTTTTGAAAGTCTTTAAATCCGGTTGCTCGAAGGTCAGTTGAGGATAATTCATAAAATCAAATCTTTCGAAATCACTTTTCAACCGATCAGGAAAGCTGAGGGCAAACTGAATTGGGATACGCATATCAGGCAATCCGAGTTGTGCTTTGATCGATCCATCCTCAAACTGCACCATCGAATGAATGATACTCTGCGGATGTACGACTACATCTATCTGTGCGGTCTTCAAGCCAAAAAGCCATTTCGCTTCGATCACTTCCAAGCCCTTGTTCATCAAAGAAGCTGAGTCAATGGTAATTTTTGCTCCCATGTCCCAATTGGGATGCTTAAGTGCCTGCTCCCGGGTCACTGACTCTAAAAATTCTCTATCTTTTCCTCTAAATGGTCCACCCGAAGCAGTAAGAATTATTTTTTCGATAGGATTGTGGAACTCGCCGATCAGACATTGGAAAATAGCCGAATGCTCTGAATCCACAGGATAGATATTGACCCGATTCTCTTTGGCCAAGGCAGTGATTATTTCACCTGCCACCACCAAAGTTTCCTTATTAGCCAACGCAATTTGCTTTCCGGCTTTAATGGCATTCACCGTCGGAATCAAGCCGGAATAGCCTACCAATGCAGTCAATACCACATCGATAGTATCCATTTCTACCACTTGGGCAATCGCCTTAATTCCGGCATAAACCTTAATATCCTTTGGTATTAATGCGTCTCTAACTTGTATATAAAGACTCTCATTGCCGATCACCACGGCATTTGGAATAAATTCCAACGCTTGTGTAATCAGTAAATCTGCATTATTCTGTGCGGTAAGAACCTCAACGATAAAATCTTCAGGATGCTGACGAATTACCTCTAGGGTTTGAGTACCAATGCTTCCGGTGCTGCCCAGGATGGCTACGCGTTTGGGTTCTGTCATTCAGTTTATAATTGTTGAGCAAATAAAACTCATACGATCTGGAGAGTTTTCTCAATTGCTGACAAAATTACAAGATGCTCAGACTTTTCCTCGTACAAATCGTCAGTTTTTGCCAAATGGTACAATATTAAATGTAATTATCTGCAAGGATGCCAGTCCCTTTAACTTCATTGTTTCCTAAGCTGGAAGTTTTCTGACTAGCGGACAAGCAGGGATGACAGGAGACCGATGCACCTTCCGACCGGTGTATGGCAGTTTCTAATTTAGTTTTACCCAATACTTGACACAAAAGCAACTATGCAAAACAGTAAATATGACACCCAAATTCAGGATTTAAAAAATGTGAATTTAAGCAACCGCTATTCTTTTATTTCGTCAAATTGATAAATTATTCGCCTATGAAATCGAGCATGTCGAAGACGACACACAACTTGTCCCGAACTTGCTTCGGGAGAGGGATGATTATCCGTTATGCGACATTCTCCCGATCCGCCGCGGCGGATCGGGACAGGCTATCTGACCATTAAAAATCAAAATATAAACAGATGAAATCGAGCATGACTAAAAAGCCACACACCGGGATGATTATAGCCCTTGCGAGATTCCATCTGACCTCTTAAAACAAAATATAAACAGATGAAAAGTCTATTCAAAACTACGGGAGTTTCTTTTGTGGCAGGCTTGGCCGGAGCCGCGGCTTGGACTACGCTCAATGTCAATGAAACAGAGCATTCCTACGACTTCCCTCAAAATACTAAAACAGAGGTATCTTTTGCTTCACAATACAGACCCGCTGACCATGGATATTCTCCGACTGAGGGACCTGTTTCCTTTGTAGAAGCTTCCGAAAACAGTACCGAATCAGTCGTTTTTATCAAGAACTTTTCAGGAACGGATCCAAGAAGATATAGCATGTTCGATTATTTCTTCGGTGGCGGCGGAGCTCCATCTCAGCAAGTAAGCACAGGGTCAGGAGTTATCATCTCTGACGATGGCTACATCGTGACCAACAACCACGTGATAGACCGGGCAGAGACGATTGAGGTTGTACATAAGAAAAGAACCTATAAGGCCAAATTGGTAGGTACGGATAAAAACACGGATATAGCCGTATTGAAAATTGAGGGAACTGATCTCCCTGCGATCAAACGTGGAAGCAGTCGCGACCTGAAAATCGGCGAGTGGGTTTTGGCGGTCGGGAATCCATTTAATCTGACTTCCACTGTTACCGCAGGAATAGTATCTGCAAAAGAACGCCAAATCAATATTTTGGGTGGAGATTTCCCACTGGAAAGCTTTATCCAAACTGACGCTCCCATTAACCCCGGCAACTCGGGAGGAGCTTTGGTAAATGTGAATGGGGAACTGGTAGGTATTAATACCGCCATTTTATCAAGAACAGGCTCTTATACAGGCTATGGATTTGCTGTACCGGTGGACATTGCAATGAAAGTATCCAGTGATTTGATCCAATACGGGGAGGTTCAAAAGGCAATTCCGGGTATTGAAGCTGTGGAAATCACACCGGAATTGGCAGAGGAAATGAACATAAAGACACTTGATGGAGTGATTGTAACTCACGTGGTAAAAAGCGGAGCAGCTGAAAGAGCCGGATTGCAGCGCAACGATGTGATCACCAAACTCGGATCCCAGACAATAACAGGAAAAGGAAGTTTTGAAGAAGCTATTTCACACTATTATCCGGGAGATCAACTTCCCGTATCTTATCTGAGAAATGGTGTTATGAAATCCGCTAATCTTCAACTTCAAAATCTGGAGGGAGGCAATGGTGTTATCAAGCGGGAATTCTACAGTTCTGCAATCCTGGGAGCAAGATTGGAAGCGGTCAATACAATTGAGAAAGACAAGTTTGGAGTCGATAATGGAATTAAAATCACAGGTTTGACGCGGGGTTATTTGCGGGAATTGGGACTGAGAGAAGGATTTATAATCACCCAGATCAATGGAGATCCTGCGAAGGATCCCACTAAAGTCGGGGCATACTTGGAGAAATTCAGCGGAAGACTACTTCTGGAAGGTGTTGCTTCCAATGGGCAGCCATTTATGCAGAGTTATAATGTGAGGTAAAATCGAGCCTGCCTACCATCAGGCAGGCATGATCCCGTACATACGGGATCACACACTGGGATAATTATCTGTTATGCGAGATTCTCCCGATCCGCCGCGGCGGACGGGACAGGCTATCTGACCTCTTAAAACAAAATATAAACAGATGAAATCGAGCATGTCGAAGACGACACACAACTTGTCCCGAACTTGCTTCGGGAGAGGCATGATTATTCGCCTGGCGAGATTCTCCCGAATCAAGTTCGGGACAGGCTATCTGACCATTAAAAATCAAAATATAAACAGATGAAATTATTATTTAGGTAGGGTTAACAAAGGTTTGTACCACTGTTGCGAGGTACCATCCTTTGTCAGAACATCTATCCACACCACATATTCCGCCTCCACATCCGAGGCTCTCCAATCAAAAGATGGAGTTTGGTCCTGCTCAATGAATTCGTGTGATCCCCATAGTAAAACTGTTCGAAGATCAGGGGCAGCAGGATCAAGCTCTTCTTTTGTCTGCACTAAATCATTGATCCCCTGATAAAAGGGATAGACAGCCTTTTTGGCAAGCATGGGATCACCAAACTCCTCTTTCATATCCACTTCGATCACACCAAATCGTCCCAAAACCCCAAACCTTTTGAGTGACTGAATAGAGTTATAAATTGAAATAGATTTGATTTGATGAAAAGGAGTTTCAATCAATTCTCCTAATTCAAAAATCGGAGTGCCATTAAAAAGAATAAGGGGGCCTTCTTCATAGCGAAATCCTGCATTTGCCGGCGAAAGTCTAATTTCATATCCACCCTTGCTCCGCTTTACCGAAATCTTTGACACTATACCGGAAAACGCTTCTCTTAAAGTAGCTATACCTTCATAGTCCTTGGTCACGTATAGCTGATCCGGATCCACTTGACTAGATTTCTGATGGATTGACTTATAATTGTCAAACGTTGTTCTATAGATCTGATCTATGTATTTCCGCTTTCTTTTGTGATCAAGAATATTTACCACATGATCATTAAACGGCACAACATTTTCAAATGGACTAAATTGATTGTTTTTCCACTTTTCCAAATCCATAGGCACCTCTCCTATATGTCTACCCAGATTATCAAACTGGTAGGCCCAAACAACAGAAGACCCACGGTGTCTGATCAGCTTTGGTTCTATCTCCAAGCTATCGCGCATATTGAATTCTTCGACAATTCCCTGATCCAGAAAAAGTACAGAAATTCTTGAATTAGGATCATGGGAAACCGGAATCAATTCAAATCTCCCTGAATTCTCTACAACAATTTCTGATTTTTTGATAGCTCCTAAAATTGGAGGTCCCTCTAACAACGGATCATATACTTTTACTGTCAAAATTCCTGATTGCGAAGATTTTAGAGTTACTCCCAACGTCGTTTGCTGGACATTCAAGTCTACGATACTACTTTCAGTCAAAAAAGTGAGAGCAGGTAATCCCAATTCGGGATTGGCATTTTTTGGTAAACTTGTTGATGAAAATATAGTGGGGTTAAAGACATGAATTATGGCTTCAGTCTGAAATGCTGATCCCGGAACTTGTGCCACCAATTTATAATTTCCCGTAGGAAGCTCGTCTGGCAATAAAAATGCTACACCTGTATCTCCCCCCACAGGATTAAAGCGCTCGACTGTAATGGTTTGACCATCATGAGCGACTAGATATAAATTGATCAAATCTCCTTCAGTAGGAGATTTGTCCCCATCATCTAACGTCAGCAACTGCAGCTCCACCAAATCCCCACTTATATATACAGTGGATGATACGACCATTCTCACTTGATCCTGCTTATTTTGAGCCATTGAAATGGCAGGCACCAAAACCATTAAGGAGAAGGATATGATTTTTAGAATTCGTTCCACCATTCGGGTTTTTGATTGGTAATATCAGTATGAGCACCTCTATATTCTAGGCAATTACTACATCCCGCAGGAGGAAAATAAGGCACTCCGGGGATAGGTGCACATTGGTCTACAAATGTGAGCTGGTAAGGCAAATCTACAGGCGAAAGCCTCCAGCGATAAGACGATTCATGTGCGACAAAGAAATAGCCGGAGACATTTTCTTCTGAATCATCCACATTATGGATATTGGTCACTAGCGCAAATGGGGGCGGGTCAAAAATACCTCCTCCACTTTGCTGCTGAGTGGCCAGCTGATCCCAAAACTTATATCCTGAAGGGGAAAGGCTGTACTGGGTAATAAAAGCAGAATACCCATGTTGCAACTGCTCATTGTCATCTGTTTCAAGAAAATATAAATCGCGGTTATATCCTCCATTCTTGTCCTCCCAAACTTTAATTGCTTGGTATGCATAATTATTTGTAGCATAGCATCTCTTATTCGGGTTCCCATCCCCCAGCTGTGAAGTTTCAAAGATCCAGCTAGGAACTATCTTCCACCTATAGCGAAAAGAATCTCCGGAATGTGGGGGCAATGGCACAGATATCTGAATACCGCGTTGCTCCACTATCTCCGTTTGACCTGCTATATCTATACTTTTCAGCATTGTTTTGTAATCCACGTTTATCCCCTCGATAGCCGGAGCAGGATACAGCTTATCCGAATCGGATTCATAGACTTTTCCATCAGTCTCAATTCGAAGCTTATATAACACATTTTCTTTGGCATAGAACGTATCATCCTCTATCAAGTACCGTTGTTCCTGAACATCCCAAAAGTACCTATAGCTCTCCCCCTCTTCTGTCATCAGCATAACCCTAGCATTGGATATCACCTCATCCCGGACATTCCCCACATCACTGGTCCAACGTAGAGCCACATAAAATCTCAGGGGAGGCGCCGGCTTTTGGGACTGCTCCACAAAGGAAATGTTGGAAATAAAACCATCGACTACCAAGCGTCGGGATTCACTGCCAGTTTCAAACGTGATGGGATCGATGCAGGCCGTCAGTAGCAATACAAGTGCAATGGAAAAAGTCTGTCTCATCATTATAATTTAAAATTGTAACTGATAGATGGAAATGCACTACCTAATACTGACAGCTGGAAAGCATTTCCCCTTTGTGTAAAATACACAGAGAATGGATTTTTTCTTCCGTAAACATTATAAAGGGAGAAAACCCACTCACCGTCAATTGCTTTTTCCTTCTTCAAACCACTTTTGAGGGTGAAAGCCAAATCCAATCTGTGATAGTCTGGCACTCTATACTGATTACGATCACTAAAGTTCAGCACAGAGAGAATGTCTTCATATTGGAACTTTGAGACAGGAACAGTAATGGGTCTCCCCGTGGAATATGCAAAATTCATATTCATCGCAAATCTTCTACTGACATTATAATTCATCACTACCGACAAATCATGGGGTTTATCATAATTGGCGGGATAAAAACTTCCTCCGTTGATTTTCTCCTCTTGAAAAGGTGACTTGTCAAATTTCCGGAGGCTACGCGAATAGGTATACCCAACCCATCCTGTCAGCTTTCCACGGTTTTTCCTCAACAAAAACTCTAAGCCATAGGCTCTTCCCTCTCCCTGAACCAAATCAGCATCCAATGTCTCATTCAGCAAAATAGTGGCAGCATCCTTATAATCGACCACATTTTGGATGTCCTTGAAATACCCTTCAACTGATATTTCGAAGAGATTATCTTTCCAATTCTTGAAAAAACCAAGGGTATATTGATCTGATATGGAAGGAGAGAGATTGTACCCGGATGACTTCCAGTAATCGACTGGAGAAATAGCGGCAGTATTCGATATCAGATGAATGTACTGGTTGGTTCTATAATAGCTCAGCTTAAGAGAGCTGGAAGGAGTGACAAGCCAGCGAAATGATGCTCTCGGTTCGAATCCAATGTAAGACTTTGCAACTTCGCCATTCCTGAAACTCAACGTATCTGTAATTGATGAGTTAGATCGGGGCTGGGCGGGATCAAAATCAAAATAGCTTCCCCCCAACGCAAGGTAGTTTGATACTCTGACACCATACACTAAAGATACACGTGGGGAAATCACAAACTCGTCATTCAGATATATTGCATTTTCCAAGGCATTTTCTTTAGGAATACGGATACGTTCTGATGTGGGATTTTGGGTTCCAGGCACGAAATCCCCATTATTAAACGCATAATAAAGAGAGCTTACACCAAAGTCCAGTTTATGGGCGGTTCCCCATTCATAGGTGAAATCAATTTTTCCCTGATAGTTCAAAATCCCTGATTGATAGTCAAAATCGTAGCTTTCTTGGCTATTTTGAATATTGCTTTGAAAATCACTCACTATCATTTGAGTTTGCATCAGGAACTTATTGCTGAATCTATGATCCCACTTCACTATTCCTAGCTGGGTTTTCCACACATAAGAAGTATCCGATGCAAATTCAAAATTATCATTACTCAGATACCCTGAAAAAGTAAGGACGTTATTTTCATCAATGTTGTGGTTTAGTTTAAAATTGACATCGTAGAAACCGGCCGCACTTTGATACAAATCCGGATTTTTCGTCTGCTTCAGCATCCAATTTGGATAGGCTGTCCTTCCGGAAAGTAAAAACGTAGTTTTATCCTTCCTCAGCGGCCCCTCCACCAAAAGTCTGGAAGAGATCAAACCTAATCCTCCCTGCACATCCATTTTTTGGGAATTCCCATTTCGGAGATTCACATTAAGCACGGAAGATACACGTCCTCCAAAATTCGAAGGTCCTCCTCCTTTATACAACTCTACATCCCTGATCAGGTCTGAATTAAACGCACCAAAAAAACCAAAGAGATGTGAACTGTTATACACAATCGCCCCGTCCATCATTACGAGGTTTTGGCCAGGATCTCCGCCTCGCACATTAAATCCTGAGGTCCCTTCTCCTACAGAGCTGACCCCCGGAAGAGATATCAGACTCTTGACAGGATCCACCTCTCCCATAAATGTGGGTAGGCTTTTGATCACGGCTATGTCCAGTATTTCTCTACCAGCTATTTTTTCTGATACAGAAACCTCCTGCCTTTTGGCAGAGATCGTCACCTCTTCCAACTTGAGTGTTTGATTGAAAAGCTCTGCATCCAGTTCTCCCGAATTGATAACCTGTACCTGAATGGATTTAGGTTCGTAGCCTGCATATTGGATCAGTAATTTGTATTTACCCGGAATAAGAGACAATTGATAAGAACCATCTAAGCCGGTCACCACGCCTTCGGGGTTATCGACAACTTGAATGCTAGCCCCGATCAATGGAAGGTTTTCGCCTGCATCTTTAATTTGTCCTGAAACAGTCACGGGCAGATTAGAATTTTCAGGCTTGCCTGTACCGATTATCCGGTAATCGTCATAACTAGAATCATCTTCCTCCCATTTCTCATATCGATAAGCTTCTAGTCCTTCCTGGTTTACGATGACCAAAAGACCTTGGTAGGGGACTAAACTGTAGCCAAAATTTTCCAATAAATTCTTAATGGTTTCTATAGCATCATCGCCTTTGACGGAGTTGACAAGAAAGGCATCAATCCCCCATTCTTTTTTATAAAAAAAACGGATTCCAGTCCGACTCTCAATAGCATCCAATACCATAGGTAAGGGTACATCTGAATAATCTTGCTCAAAAGGTATTGTTTTTTCCGCTGATTGTCCAAAAAGTACACTGGCTTGAAAGAGTAGAAACAATAAAAATGGCAGTAGTTTTCTTTTCATAAATAGAAAGAAGCATAAAAATGCCATCCACAATTCTGCAGATGGCATTTTATATTTTTCAGTTTTTATTATTTATCCCACCAAACCGGCGTGTCCAAGTTGTCCGCACCTTGACGTGCAACTACAGCCGCATAGTTTGTAGAGTTAAGATTAACCTCAAACAAAGGATATGCTTGGCGCACCGGTATTTGACCACTGGCATTCAACGCATCTTCTGCCGGTTTCAGCGTAGGAAAACCGGTTCTTCTCCATTCAGCCCATCCTTCATAGCCATTCAGGAAATTGGCAATCCATTTTTGTGTAAGAATCTGCTCCCTAGCCTTAGAAGCATCAAACTTCACCCAAGAATTAGTGATATACTGAGCATATCCACTGCCAACACCATATTGGTTCAAAGATGCTTGTATACCCTGATTGTACAGCGCTTCTACATCTCCGGATATCCATCCTCTATGAACTGCTTCAGCCATTGAAAACAACACTTGAGCAGAAGTAAAGAGGTAATTTGGGGCATCTTGAGCCCGCAATCCAGCCGCTAAGAATGATTTGTTTGTATTGGGAATAGCACCGGATCTAGCCTCTGACAGTCCATAAGGCATTCCTACGTAATTCCCACCATTTTCTGTAGGATCTGCAAATACAGGAAGGCGGGGATCCATTGCTACATTAAGTACACCACCGTTTCCTACAGTCTGCATTCTATCCACCAAGGTATTGGCCACAGCGTAATCACGACGGGTAAGGAATCTAGCAAACCAAGCATTCTGGAATGCCGCTTCCGGAAGGTTAGCAAAGAATATATTCTCACTGTTATCCAAAGCTATCACGCCATCATTTATAGCAGAAATAAATTCCGCAGCAGCGGTGGTAGGGTCAACTTCAGACATTCTCAATGCCATTCTCATTCTAATGGTGTTGGCAAACTTCTTCCACATATCCATGTCGCCATCGAAAAGGACATCCCCCAGTACAGGTGCTGTGGACGAAAGATTTGCCTGAGCTGTTTTCAATGTAGAAAGAATTCCGGCATAAACATCCGCTTGAGGATCAAACACAGGCTGACGTACCCCCTCTGCAATAGCAAGTGCTTGAGAATAAGGAATATCACCCCACCTATCAGTTAGGTAATTGAAATAATAAGACTGAAGAATCTGCGCAACAGCAATCTGATTCTCGTTTGAGCCATATCTAGAAGCTTCTACCATTGTCTCTTCATCTGAATTAACAATAATAATCTGCTGCAAATCCATCAAGACCGTACGATAATACCCACCATAATCAAATATGATGGTCTGGTAATTATCAGCACTGGTATACTGGGAGTTAGCCAAATACTGGGCATAATGCTGCCCTTGGGTAGCATCTATTGTTGTCTTCAAACCAAAGTCCGGATCTGTCAGTGCATTAGTCAATAAAGCTGACGGGATTGCCTGAGTGGTTTGGTTAGGGTTGACGTTGGTATCCCCAAAATCTTTTATATCGCAACAAGTCACCCCTACAGCAATCACCCCTATAAGTATGTATTTTGAAATTGATTTTTTCATGTTTCTTATTTTTAGAATCCTAGACGAATATCAAAACCTACAGAACGTGTAGCAGGAAGCTGCCCACTATCTACCCAAGCACCGTTATTACGTGCAGTTCTGGTATCACCTGACAACTGGGAAGGATCCAGTCCAGGAACATTGGTCTTGATCAACCAAGGGTTATTTGCGACTACAGCCAAGGAAGCTGTTCTGAGAACCTTCGTCCGCTGTAGTAATGCTTGAGGCAAATTGTATCCAAATCGGATTTCGCGTAGTTTCACGTAAGAGGCATCATAAACCCAAGCTTCATGCAAACCAAACAATGCTTTCCAATAGGCATCTGTTTCTAGGTAGATATCGTTCTCTGTTCCATCTGCGAAAACTCCGTCAAACTTCAGACCGCCTCCATCTTCAGCGCTGTTACGCATAGGGACTCCCCGGTCGTTGTTACCTACAGTCATTTGGCCTAAGCCGGAATAGGCGTTAAACATATTGGTGATGGAGTTGATCTTGCCACCAATCTGCCAATCAATAGTGAAGCTTAGTTCAAAATCCTTATAAGTAAATCTGTTGAAAATACCTCCGGTGTAATCAGGAAGTACTGTACCCAAGACTTGGTTTTGAACCTGCAAAGGAATACCGTCGCTACCTACTACAATTCTACCCGCTTCATCTCTCTCATATTTGGCACCTATGATAGTCCCCCATTCTTCACCCACTTTGGCTCTTGCAGAGATAGATCCCCAGCCTCCTGCTACACGGTCCCCTAGGAAACCGTTCACAAGCTGAAGCGCATCAATTCCAGGATATATCTCCTCAATAAAGTTTCTACTTCGTGCAAAATTGAAGTTAATATCCCAATTAAAAGAAGCTGTTTTGATAGGAGTACCACCTATAGTCGCGTCCCATCCTTTAGTATAAGTCTTACCTGCATTGATCGTAAAGGCATTTATACCGGTTGTACTTGGCACCTCAGTCCTAATAATGTCATTAGAATTATCATAATAGAAGTAAGAGAAATCTGTACGGATACGGCCATTAAGGAATGCCAACTCTATACCTGCTTCAATAGCTGAGGTAGTGCTAGGGCGCAAATTTGGATCTATCAGTTCATTAGGATAGGTCATTGAAGGATTACCGTTGTATGGAATTCTCAAGGTATAAGCTGGATCCAGCTGATACGGATCCAGTTCGCCACCTACCTCTGCATAGCCTGCTCGAAGTTTACCGAAAGACAAAATATTTTGACTACCCAATAGCTCGGAGAATATAAACGATGTAGAGACTGCTGGATAGAAGAACGCATTATTATCTATTGGCAATACTGAATCCCAATCACGCCTCACGGATCCATCAAGAAACAAAATTTCCTTATATCCAAGACTGACTTGTGCAAAAAGAGATCTCACTTCTCTTTGACGGATTCGATTAGTAACAACCGGACGGTCAACTGATGCACCAATATTGTATAAATCAGGAACAGATAGCCCACCCGCAGTTTCCAATCTATTTCTGCGATCTTTGTTAAATCTGATATTACCACCGGCTAGAGCTGAAATAGAGAAATTCTCAGTCACCTTACTATACTGTCCCATAAACTCAAAGTTGTCCTCAGTTGCTTCCTCAGTACCTTGTCTATATCTATCAAGCTCAAGCGTACCGGAAGCTATGCGGTCATCCCACCAAGATGATTCATAGTATCGGCTGGCATTCGCTACTACCGATAGTCCGTCTATGATCTCGTAAGACAAGCCAAATTTGCCGTTATACACATCTTTTTGAGCTTCAGCAATGTTGCCGTATTGTTCAGTGTAAGGGTTATTCCAATAGAGAGGTCTGGAATTTCTTGCAGAATTAATGTTCCAGCTGGTATATCTACCATCCGGCATTCTGTAATATTTCTTCAACAAATCCATATCTACCTGACGCTGAAACCACTGATTAAAGTTTTGTGACACACTGCCTTGATACCCCTCTGTCAAGTTCCCAAAGGTATTGGTTCTGTTATAGTTACCCATCACCCGCATAACCAACCCCTTTGCAAGATCTACATTTGCATTCAAGTTCAAAAAAGTTCTTTCCTGCTTGGTATTAGGCAATACACCGGTTCTGTTTACATTGGTTACCGTGGCATTCACATTGTAGCCTTCACCGGCTTTCCCTACTGTCAAGCTATTCTGTACACCTACGCCGGTGTTGAAGAAGTTCTTTACGTTATTAGGATTAGGTGACCAAGGCCTGGTCTGACCATATGTATCAGTTCCCGGGGTGAAGGCATCCCACTGTGCTACTTGGCGGCCATCCATACGGGGGCCCCAGCTTTCATCCGCAGAAAAATTAGGAATAAGCGCTCCGTTCAGTCCTGCAAGAGCAGGATCATCAGTTGCCGGGTTGAAGGTAAAAGTCTCAAAATCCTGAGAATAACCACCACCATATTCATTTTGATACTTAGGCATTACAGACACATTCTCAAATGTAGTCGTATTGTTAAAGTCAATAGTCATCACTCCCGCCTTGGCTTTCTTCATGGTAATGATGATAACCCCTTCTTTGGCACGAGAACCATACAATGCAGATGCGTTTGCTCCCTTTAGGACGTTAATAGTTGCCACATTATCCATGTTGATAGAAGCAGGATCTGCAATAGGAACTCCATCTACTACGTAGAGAGGAGAACCTCCTCCAAATCCTCTAACACCACGAATACGCACTACGGCTTCCCCAAATTTGGCTCCAGAGCCAGAAACGACCTGAACACCTGCAATCTTACCTGCAAGTGCCTCATTCAAATTGGTTTCTCTCGCTACCCGAAGGTTTTCTGAGGTCACTTCTTGTGTAGCATATCCCAGCGTCTTCTTTTCACGCTCTACGTTCAAGGCTGTGACTACCACCTCATTAAGCTGAGTTACATCATCTGCCAACTGTGCATTTATTGTTGACTGATTTCCAATGGCAATCTCTGTTGAGGACATGCCTACAAAAGAGAATACTAATACTCCGCCTGTACTTGGTACAGACAACTGGTACTTACCGTCTATGTCGGTAATTGTTCCATTTTGTGTTCCTTTCAGAAGGACGCTTACACCAGGTAAAGAGGACCCGTCAGCGGATGACGTTACCGTACCATCAATTGTACGGGTTTGGGCCCAGGCTAACCCTGTAATGACCATCAGGAAAGAAAATAGTAAAATTTTCTTCATATGAGATTTGGTTTATTTGATGAAATATGATAATTAAAAATGTTAATGTTTCATAATCGACCAAATATATAGAGAGAAATTTGAAAACAAATTAAAATCCATCAAATTTACCAAAAACCAAAAAAATCCATTTCAACATTTTAGATAGTTCAAATTAGAGAATAACAACCCATCATCTTTTTCTTATGCAAATTTAGGTCAAATATCACCCACCTTCAGACCCACTTCGCTCAAAAAAAATCATTTTTAGTGGTTCAGTTTGAAATCGGTTTTAAACCCCTCTTTTTTCGTGCCGGTTTTTTAGTTCTCAAGTCACAAATACCCCAGTTATTAACTTTTATTTAACATTATACTTTATCTATCATTTTTCACTAATTTGAATTACATAGATCACCCTTAAGCAATGAAAACTGACACAAAGTCCTGCGAGAAGTATCTGGAAGAATTCAGCACCGCATTAGCTGATCTCACCGATTATTCAAACCGTGCAAAAAACGGGAAGCTAAACGAGGCGCAATCAAGAGATCTCTTGAGGCATTTTGAGAGAACCCATGAATTGGCACTGAATGTAATTACCAAGTATTTTCTCCAGCTAGGAAAAGGTCCATTCTCAGGTTCTAGAGATTTGACTGTAGAGGCTTTTCATGCGGATTTAATAGATGATGGAAAAGCTTGGCTGGACATTGTTATAGACCGGATTCAATACAACCCGGTTTATCCTATTGACACTCAGGAGAAATTCTTGGAGAACATCCAGAAGAGGTACATCAGACTGCTACAGCGGTTCGAAGATACCATGGTCAAAAAGCTGAATGAGTAGAACTTACTCTAAAGTGGTATAAAAAGCAGCTTTGGAAAGTGGTAAAATCCGGTGCAAAACAACGGATAAAACCGCCTATTTACCGAGTGGAAAAATCAAATATGCTAAAAAAGTACATCTCTCAAATTTATGCCACTCCTGTCTTCGGTCTCCCGTCTTCCCCACCTCCCCGAGGGCAGGCAACCGGACAAGCAAAGAAATAAGGCTACGGCTAATTGGAGGCAACCATGTCTTAATAAGACCTCATCTTAAACTTCTTCTTCAATTCAAGCACAGCATTTCTAAATGAGCTATCTGTTTCCATGATGTCATTCACCGTCTGTACAGCGTGAATTACGGTAGAGTGGTCTCTTCCTCCAAAATGGTAACCTATTGACTTCAAGGAATGGTTGGTAAATTCTTTGCAAAAATACATTGCAACCTGTCGAGCTGTCACGATTTCCTTTTTACGGGTTTTCGCCTTGAGATCATCAAGTGCAATTCCATAATATTCCGAAACAGTCTTTTGAATAAAATCCACACCTACCTCCGTTTCTATATCCTTGATGATATTCTTCATCACGGTTTTGGCCAGCTCAAGACTGATCTCCACCCGATTCAGCGAAGCATGTGCAATAAGCGAAATAAGAATCCCTTCCAATTCACGCACATTTGTATCCACGGTGTAAGCTAGGTATTCCACCACATCATCGGGAATGACAATTCCCTCAGACTGCATTTTCCGACGGATAATCGCCACTCTGGTCTCAAAATCAGGCATCTGCAAATCTGCAGTCAGCCCCCATTTGAAGCGGGAAAGCAATCGCTCCTCCAAGCCTTTCAGATCCCTAGGAGGACAATCCGAAGTCATAATGATTTGCTTCTTGCTTTGATGAAGGTGATTGAAAATATGGAAAAACATCTCCTGTGTCCTGTCTTTTCCTGCAAGGAACTGGATATCATCAATGATCAGCACATCCACCTGCATATAGAAATTGGTAAAGCTTTTCACATTTCCGTCCTTGATGGAATCCATGAATTGATTTACGAATTTCTCCGAAGAAACATACAACACAAATTTGTCTTCAGGACCATTTTTGATCTCGTTACCGATCGCCTGGACAAGGTGGGTTTTGCCCAGCCCTACTCCGCCGTAGACCATCAGCGGATTAAAAGAAGTAATGCCCGGCTTTGTAGCCACAGCAAAGCCCGCTGATCGCGCCAGTCTGTTACAATCCCCCTCTATATAAGTGGTAAAAGTATAAGTAGGATTTAAATTGCTGTTCGTCAATGCTTCTGCATTAAGCGACTTCATCTCAAAAGGGGTCTTATCAGGCTCTACGGGCGCCTGATACTTCTTATTCCCGGAATTCCCCTGAGGAAATGAAACCACATAAGGCTGATTTGATGAGTTTCCCCGATCTACTACAACAGCATATTCCAATCTTCCACTCTGCCCCAATGTGGTTTTAATGGCAATCTTTAATTCCTGTACATAATTGTCCTCCAACCATTCATAGAAGAATTGACTTGGTACCTGAATGGTCAGCGAAGTACCTTCAAGTTTGACGGGATTAATAGGCTTAAACCAAGTTGAAAAGCTCTGCTCATTGACGTGCTGTTCGATAACACGTAAACATTCATTCCAAACGGCGCTAGCTTCTGAACTCATTAGAGAAGATTTCTGAAAAACAAAGATTTTGCAGTAGGTGCAAGGGTGTCAAATTTGATGAAAATTAACTTAAATAAAAAATGGATTTCTTCTTGAAATATTGAATTTTTGGACAACTACTTATTTCCAACCGAAGGAAATTTGGCCACAAAATCCTTTTCGGTTTGAAGCATCCACATTCGTGTACTATAAAGGGCTTATTGGTCACTAATGCTAACTATTCTAGTTTTCAATCTTTTGAAAAGAAGTCAGAAACTAATCGGATTTTCAAAGCGGTTAATTTAGAATCTGGATTTCCCCTGCATTTTCCTAATTTTGATAAAGGCCATTCCGATCTATAACTAGCAATAAAGTAATGGTTTTTATTTACATAAATTCAGATTCAGTGAAACTTTAAACCCAACTATGACAAATCAGGACTTTTATACGTTCATCCCAACCGGCAAAAACGACTGGGTAGATCAGGTAAAACAAGACTTAAAAGGAAAGGATTTTGATGACACCCTTACGTCCACACTTTGGGAAAAAATCAAAATTCAACCATTCTACACTTCAGAAGACTTAAAAGACCTTACTCAGGAATACAAATTTCATCCTGACTCGAAAATCCCGGGGATGTCGCCCAGAATATGGACTAATTTGGTTCCCTTTTACCCGGAAAATGAAAAATCCTCAAATGAGGAAATCCTGAATACGCTTAAAAATGGAGCAGATGGACTTATCCTGCATCTGAAAGGAACCCAAAATCTAAACAGAATTCTCAAAGGAGTTCACACGGAATATATTACAACAATTTTCTCTCCTACGGCAGAAAGTGCATTGTTTCTCCGATTGATTCAAGAATGGATAGGATCTCTGAATCTGAAGCCTACTATGCTGAGTGGGGCCATTCGTTGGAATCCCTGCGATGAGTTATTTGGAAGTGGGGAAAATTTCAATTTGGGGATTGATCTTGCAGCACAGACAATAAATGACTTTAGGGAGTTTAGAGAGTTCTATCCGATGACTATTGACTTATCGCGCTATGCAAATACCGGAGCAACCGGAATTCAAGAACTGACGTACGGCTTGGGAGAAGTCATTGAACTGATTGATAAGTTATCAAAGAAAAGCATCTCAGCACGTCAAGTGTTTGAAAACACCGCTTTCCATACTGCTATAGGTGATTCACATTTCGCAGAAATTGCCAAAGTGAAAGCTTTGCGCAAGCTGATCGTAGAGTTAGCAGGTAATTACGGTGTGCAAATAAAAGTGGAGAACATATACATCATCGCCTCCACAAGCATTTGGAGCAAATCCCTCATGGATAAAAACACCAACCTCATCCGCCAGACTTATGAAGCTATAGCGGGAATTCTGGGAGGTGCGAATTCACTCTGGGTAAATCCTGTAGAAAGCAAAAATGCTTCGGTATTGGAAAAGAGAATTGCCAGGAATGTTTCTTCTATTTTAAAAGAAGAAAGTTACTTAGACAAGGTCATGGATCCGGCAGCAGGATCATATTATATGGAAGTGCTTCAAGCAGAGATTGAAAAAGCTGTGATTTCAGGTCTACAAGAATTGGAAGAACAAGGTGGTTGGCTGAAAAGCTTCGAAGACCGCACGCTGCATGCCGAAATTCGAAAAAGCCGTGAAACTGCTCAAAAGAAAGTTCTGGCAGATTCCTTGATAAAAGTCGGTGCAAATAAATACCTCGCCAAAGACAAGCTGGAAAACCATCTTCCTTTTGCACCCATAACAGAGAAAGACTTTGAATTACTGCCAAGCCGGGCGACATACTTTGTGGAACAAAATAACCTGAGCAACTCATGAGACCGGATTTGAAAAATTGGAAATCTTCGAAAATTCAATCTGCCCAACTGGAAGATCAGCCCAATTGGGTGGCACCTGAGCAAATTTCCATTCCTCCTTCTTTTGATTCTGAGCAGATCGGGAAGCTCACCCATATTAATTTTGCGGCAGGAATTCCTCCTTATTTGCGGGGACCATATAGTACAATGTACTGTATACGCCCCTGGACTATCCGTCAGTATGCCGGCTTTTCCACGGCAGAAGAATCCAATACTTTCTATAGAAAAAATCTAGCCGGAGGTCAAAAGGGCCTCTCGGTTGCATTTGATCTGGCCACTCACCGAGGGTACGATTCTGATCATCCCAGGGTAGTGGGTGATGTGGGAAAAGCCGGTGTGGCGATAGATTCTGTCGAAGATATGAAGTTGCTTTTTGACCGAATCCCTCTGGATCAAATGTCTGTATCCATGACTATGAATGGGGCTGTGATTCCGATTTTAGCTTTCTATATAGTCGCTGCAGAAGAGCAGGGAGTAAAACAGGAACAGCTTAGTGGTACGATCCAGAATGATATTTTGAAAGAATTTATGGTGCGAAACACCTATATCTATCCTCCACAGTCTTCGATGAGGATTATCGCGGATATCTTCAAATTCACCTCTGAGCGGACACCGAAGTTCAATTCCATATCCATTTCCGGCTATCACATGCAGGAAGCCGGAGCTACAGCAGATATTGAATTGGCTTATACACTTGCTGATGGTCTGGAATATTTGAGAACAGGTGTGAAAGCCGGTTTGGACATCGATGAGTTCGCTCCCCGTCTTTCATTTTTTTGGGGCATTGGAATGAACTATTTTATGGAAATAGCCAAAATGCGGGCAGGTCGCTTGCTGTGGGCAAAAATCGTAAAGCAATTCAATCCAAAATCTGACAAATCACTTGTACTTCGAACACACTGCCAAACTTCCGGCTGGTCGCTGACCGAGCAAGATCCATATAATAATGTGACGCGGACTGCCGTGGAAGGGCTGGCCGCCGTCATGGGACATACCCAATCATTGCATACAAACTCTTTAGATGAAGCAATTGCATTACCTACAGACTTCTCGGCAAGAATTGCCAGAAATACCCAGCTGGTTCTACAGGAAGAAACTGATATTACCAAAGTCGTGGACCCTTGGGGTGGATCACATTATGTGGAGTTTTTGACAGATCAGTTGGTGCAGCGGGCCTGGACTTTGATCAGTGAAGTGGAAGAGCTTGGAGGGATGGCAAAAGCAATAGAAGCAGGTCTGCCTAAACTCAGGATAGAAGAGGCAGCCGCCAAGAAGCAAGCCCGAATTGATAGTGGACGGGATATTATAGTGGGAGTGAATCGCTATCAGGTAGATGAAGAATCTGAAATTGAAGTTCGGGATGTCGATAATCAAGCTGTACGGGAATCCCAAATTGTCCGATTGAAAAAAGTGAAAGAATCCAGAAACCAAGAGGAAGTGAATAAAAGTCTGGAAGCTCTTTCTGAGGCCGCAAAATCAGGAGAGGGAAATCTACTTGAATTGGCAATTGATGCAGCTAGAAAAAGAGCTACTTTGGGAGAAATTTCAGATGCGATGGAAGAGGCATTCGGCCGACATCAAGCACAGACCAAATCTATCACCGGGGTATATGCAGCAGAAGTGAAAAATCAGGACTCATTTAAAAAAGCAATCGCTTTATCTGACGAATTTGCGGAACTGGAAGGTCGTCGTCCTAGAATAATGGTAGCCAAAATGGGCCAAGACGGTCATGACCGCGGCGCAAAGATCATTGCAACCGGTTTTGCGGACATGGGTTTTGATGTGGATATAGGCCCTCTTTTCCAGACTCCGGAAGAAGTGGCTCAGCAAGCTATAGAAAACGACGTGCATATCGTCGGTGCTTCCTCGTTGGCAGCCGGTCACAAAACACTGGTTCCTCAATTGATCGAAGCGTTGGAGGCAATGGGAAGACCTGATATTATGGTGGTAGCAGGAGGAGTAATTCCCGCAAAGGATTATCAATACCTAAAGGATGCCGGTGTATTTGCAGTTTTCGGTCCTGGAACGGTTCTGTCTGAAGCTGCAATTCAAATCTTGAAAAAGTTGATTGAGGAATGATTTTAATAGCTTTATTTCATAAACAAACGGAAATCAAACTCAAATGGATCAATTGAAGTGATTTCTACCTCATTAAATCTTCGATGAGCAGGGTTAATCAAAAAGTTGAACTCTCCCTGTACGACCACAGAAGGCACTTTGAATACCAAAAACTTATTCTCAGAAAGAAATTTATCTCCAATCTCTTGACTGGCATGTGAATGGGGAATTGATTTCCAATCTATAGGCAACTCAGCGATTTCAATTTCCTTTATAGAAAGAATGCTATCAGGAACATTAATCTCCACAATTTCATAATCTCTCGGAATATTACCCAAGGGTGTGTGGACTGCGATCTCTGCAGTGCACAGTGCCCTTGATTGGCTGGTGTAAAGCACCGCCTTTCCTTTACTATTCCATCTCCCCCCTGCTAATTCTGCTCCTTTCCCCGATAAATCGTTTGAGAACTTCTTTTTACTAAGACGAAAAACTCTCATGCCAAAACACCATATTCAATTCTAGTCAGCTCGTCTTTCAAAAGGGTAATTCCAAAACTGCTGTCCAAAAAAGATTTTGGTTCTAAATCTCCCAAAGCCAAGCATGGTGTTTCAAGCCAATTCTGAAATTTTGACTTGTTGCCGAACACTTCCACACCTCTCTTTTGAAGTAATGCTATTTCGATTATCTTTTCTGATTGTAAAGAATCAAAGGACTTTTGTTCTTTATGGTATCGTTGCATAGTACGCTCTGAGATGTGCAAATACTTTGACCATTCTGACAATGAAAACGCGCTCTTTGATGCAAATTTGTTAAAATCTTCAAATGAAACACCTTGCCTAACCAGTGAAATTATGTTGTTTATAAACAAGTCATCAGTAGTATTATAGGCTACTTCCGGATCGAAAATGGCATATTGAGTCATGGCACATCAGTTAAATTTATACAATTGTCATAAATACAACGACAATTGTCCAGTTTAGTTCAAAACAACCAGATTTTTATCACACAGAAACAAATTCTCAATGTCAATCAGATACTCATATCTTTTATTAGTGCCGGTATTCTTTGGATGTGCCCTATCTGAAAAAACCGAAAAAACAATTATAGCAGATAAGATGGAGCATCATCTTAAAACGGAAGTGCTGGACAGATGGTATACCCTGTCTATTGACACTGTGGACGGTGGATTTCTGAGCAATTTCTCTTACGATTTCCAACCTGAAGAAAAGCAGGAGAAGATGATTGTAACCCAATCCCGGCATGTATGGACAAATGCAAAAGCTTCACTAAAGTATCCTGAAATTGAGTACTACAAAGAAGGAGCAAAACATGGTTATGAATTCCTAAGGGATAAGATGTGGGATTCCGAAAATGGCGGGTTTTATTGGTTAGTGGACAAGCAGGGACATCAAATTGGCAACCCAATGAAAACAGCCTATGGAAATGCTTTTGGAATCTTTGCCCTAGCAGCCTACTATGACGCATCAGCTGATACATCTGCGCTGGAACTTGCCAAAAAGACTTTTTACTGGCTTGACCAACATGCGTATGACGCTATAAACGGGGGATACTTTCAGCACTTAAATCCCGATGGCTCTCCTATTTCCAGACCTACTTCTACCCCATCCAGTTCGGATCTGGGCTATAAGGATCAAAATAGTTCCATTCACATACTTGAAGCATTTACTGAATTGTATCAGGTATGGCCAGATCCGCTGGTAAGAGATCGATTGGAAGAAATGTTGATTCTGATCAGAGATCAAATCGTGACCGATAAAGGCTATCTAACACTTTTTCTATACCCGGATTGGAGACCGGTGACTTTCGCAGATTCTACTGAGGAAATTATTCTAGCCCATCATCAATTGGATCATGTTTCGTTCGGACATGATGTGGAGACAGGCTTTCTCATGATAGAAGCTTCTGAAACATTAGGTTGGAAAAATGACACGACAACACATCAAATCGCCAAGAAGATGGTTGATCATGCCTTGGAAAATGGCTGGGATAAACACGTGGGCGGTTTTTATGATGAGGGCTATTACTTTAAAGACGGTTTCCGAATTACCCACGACACTAAAAACTGGTGGGCACAGGCAGAAGGGATGAATGCGCTTTTGCTTATGGCAGAATTATATCCCAATGATCCTCATGACTATTATGGCAAATTCATTAAACTCTGGAACTATATGGACACTTACTTAATCGATCATGAAAATGGAGACTGGTATTCAGGTGGGCTGGACAAACAACCTGAGCTGAAAACTGCCGGAAAAGGAAATATATGGAAAGGAATCTATCATCATTACCGATCTTTGGATCACTGCATCGATAGATTGAGAGAAATGAGTGAGCATGCTGAGTAAGCCACCGGTACAAAAAAATTATAATGAAGAAAATCACTTTTGTATATGATCCGGAAACAGAGCAGGACTTCAAGGAAATCAGAAAAGAAATAGAGGCTGAAATAGGCCAGAAAATCGCACTTGAATTAACACTGGGAGTAAGAATGGGTGATATTGAAAAATAGCCTGCTATACCGGAATTAAATCGCAGTACCAAAATCCGTATTGAGTGGGATCTTCCTTTTCCTTAGAAAAACACTGATCAGCATCATCCTCCGTTTTCGGTGCTTCATACTTTCTGAGGACAATCTCCCCCTTTTCAAAATTTATAGGCCTGCTAAAAATTGGGCCATCATACACAAACGTATGGAACTCCCCATTCTCTCCACAGGGATCGACATTGGATGGAAGTTCTCTCAAAAAATCCTCATCAATCACCCGCCCCACGAAGCTTTTATCCAAATGCTTCTCATTCACACAGGTAGTAATTGTCTTAAATCCCAAGTCCAAAAACTCCCGAATCAGTCTACTGGTGGGCTGTTTCCAAAGTGGAAAAATGCCCTTCAAGTCTAATTCTGCTAATTTATTCTCGCGATAGGTTCTCAGATCTTCCAAGAAAATATCCCCAAAAACAGAGCAAGTGATACCATTCTTCTTCAAGTTGTTAAGCGTGTTCCGCATAGTTTCCTCATAGACTTCCATCGAAGGCATATCCGGAACTTCCATTTTCACTAAAGGAATTCCAATACGTTCAGCTTGTGCTTCCAATAAATCCACCCGAACACCATGCATGGAAATCCGCTGATATTTTTGACTGATGCTTGTAAGTAGGCATGCGATTTCAAGTTCCTGAGATTGTTGTACTTTGTACAAAGTAAGGGCCGAATCCTTGCCGCCACTCCAGTTGAGTATGGCTTTGTTTTTTTTAATTATCATTGAACTATTGGAATACCATGTCAAAAATAGACAAAACTGGCTAAAAGGTTATTTTTTAGGCTATGTGAACTTTTCTGATTGCGCCTGGTCAAAAAAACACCCTATCTCAACAGGTAATTTGTTAAAATAGGGTATGATAAAATATTAGCTTTTTATTCCTTTACTCGGGTAAGTTTCATTTCACCCCGCTGTGAGACTACTTTAAGCTCATCCTCAGAAATAAGCTCACCAGTGTGTGACATAGTCATATCTTGAATAGCAAAGTCATAGCTGAATTTACCCGCCTCTACTTTCCCATTTTCCAAGGGAATTTCACCCATTTGGCTTGCAATCGTCCCTGTCAACGTTTCATTATCGACTTTATAATTGAATGTCAATTCCATTTCACCTTGAGGGCCGGACAGCGTAGCTTTCCATTTTCCGGTAATATCGCTTTGCGCATACGCTGTCATACCTACTATCATTAGGGCAACGCAGAGCATAGATAATTTCTTGAAATCCATAATCTTAAGTTTTAGGTTAGTGTTAATCAGTTGTAAATGAAATCAGCAGAATATAAATAAAAATCCCTTAAATAATTGATCAGTTTATCCTTTTTTTATCCGCAGATAGTGGAATGACTAATAAAACACGGAACTCACCATACCCTTTTTACAGGCTTCGTTAGTATTTACTCTCTTTGTGGCAATTCTTTTCTAGGAAGCATCTCGTCTCTCTGCGCAGTATTGTACACAAAGGAGGCGATCACTACAGCCATCTGTTTTAAGTCATCCAGTTCCAATCGCTCAAAAGTATCCATATTGGTATGGTGAGTTCGTGTGCTGTATTCTATTGGATCTTGTATAAATTGAAAACCCGGGATACTTAATGCATCAAAACTCAGGTGATCCGTACCGCCTGTATTGCCTATAGTGATGGTACGGTCTTCTACTATATCATCCAGCGGAGCAAACCAAGCATTGAAAATGGGCTCAACTGCAGCATTTCCCTGAAGATATATTCCACGAACTCTTCCCGTGCCATTATCAATATTGTAATATGCAGAAATTTTCTCATGCTCAGGTTTCAATTCCATCGTTTCACGGTCTCCGAAATGGTTTTTCACATATCCTCTTGATCCGTGCAAGCCCTGTTCCTCACCTCCCCAAAGCGCAATCCGTACCGTTCTCTTTGGCTGAAGCCCTGTTGCTTTCAAGATCCTTACAGCTTCCATCATCACAATACAGCCAGCGGCATTATCCGTGGCACCATTTGCTCCATGCCACGAGTCCAAGTGTCCGCCCAGCATTACGATTTCTGACTTCAATGTGGGATCAGAGCCAAGAATCTCCGAAATCACATTGTAGCCCTGAAGATCATCATTTCTGTAGCGGGTTTTGACTTCTGCCTCTACCTCTACTTCCACTCCATTTTCGCTAAGCCTTGCCATCAGATTCACGTTTTCAGGAGCAGTTTCCAATTCAGGAACGCCTTCAGGAGTATCTTTCAAATAACCCCTTGGACTGCTGGTAAATAGCGTACCATGGCGCCCGTTTACACCTTTGATAATCAATGCTGCACCTTCCTCTGCAATGAAAGCATTGACTTTAGTTGCAAATTCACGGGCTGCTCTGTACTGAGCAAGCATTTCAGGAGTATAATTATTTTCTCTGGAAGTTGGCTGCTCCATTCCATGCAGTTGCTCTGCGGTATAGCGAACAGCATCCGGCTCAAACGTTGGCTCTTGTGTACCTGTTGGCTTAATCGCAATGATCGCTCCCTTGAGCTTGCCTTTGTATTTGGCAAAGTCATCCTCCTTTTGAATTTCCAGGAAAACAACCTTACCGCTTACCTCACCTTTGGTACTTTCTGTCCAAGCTTTTGGGATCGCAATGAAGGGCATATAATAGGGCTTAGTCATAGCGACGTAGCTTTTCTCCATTTCCCAGCCACGCCCAAATTCACCCCAAGGCTCAGCAACAGCATTTTCCAAACCCCAATCTGACAATTGTTTGACAGCATATGCTGTGGCCCTTTCGTAGCCTTCTGAATTGCTAAGTCTTGGCCCGGCTTTATCCACCAGTTGAAATGCTATTTCTTCTACTTTGGAATTTTCCAAGCCTTCTTTTTTGATTTTTTCAATTGCCTCAAGTTCTACTTCCTGTGCAAGAGTCATCCCGGCTAAAAGCAGTACCGGTAGGAGTAATAATTTTCTCTTCATAAATATTGGGGTTTTTAAAGGGACTATTTGAATAAATGAATGTTTGACTCGTCCTGAATTGAATTTAAGCCAAAAAACAGATTCATTTTTGCTACTCATGTAAAAATGTGTTTACCCGACATTTCCCCTTTGATAAAAGAGTTCAAGAGAATCTTCAATTGCGATAATATTGAGATTTTCGAAACAAACCAGACTAAACCCCTAATTATTAAAAATAGAAAGCAATGGAAGCATCCCGCTTCATTGAGCAAAAGCTTATCTCAATGCTAAATGGGAAGAGGTAAACAAAGACAACCTTGGTGAATGGATAATAGATTAATCCCCCGCCGGAAGCATATTTCGGATAGCAGAGATTTTCCACCGCTCTGTCTCGGTCACCACTACAAAGCTACTCCACATTTTGCGAACAGTCCCACTTGCACTTTTGATTTCATAATGGGCATCCACTATAGCTGCATCGGGATTGAGAAATCGGATAGACTCCACTTTTAAGGTTCTATCGCCGGGATTGGAAGCAGAACTTTCCATCATTCCTGTTACTGCTTCATCGAATCCTTTGCGCCACTCGCCGGAGGAAACCAGTTGATCAATATCTTTGACTAATATCTCCTTCAGTAATGCAGTGTCTTTCGTTTCCCTAGCTTTGGAATATGAACTGATCAAATCAAGAATTTCTTGGGATTCTCCTTTTGTATTCAAGGGGTTTTGACAAAATGCCACTGAGCTGATCAGAAGAAAGAATGGGAGAAGGAGGGTTTTCATTGCTATTTGGTATTGGTCACAATAACTTTTCAAGTGGCAGTAATTTACACTTTTTCCCTAGAAACATTTACGAGGCTAGCCCTATCTTCCATGTAAACAAAAATAAGTCCAGCTTCAGGAGAAGCAGGACAGCAGTGTGAACAAAAAACTGGATGGTTTTTATCAAGTTATTGAAAATTATACTCATAAAACATATACGAGCCACTCATTTGCCAATAATCATTTTCAATTACAAGGAAGAATTTTGCAAGTATAGGAATTGGGCCCTCCGAGTAATAGTTATCTAAGATCCACTCAGATTCTTTAATTAATTTTAATATTTTCAGATCAATATCTTCCTGAAACCCTTCGATCACATTAACGTCTGTCCAATAGTTTAATCTGTCCAACTGTACTTCGAAAATTCCAATTTTAGGAATAGAGCCATTTGATTCTATTCTGGATAGCTTACTGAAAAAATCATTCTGATAAGTATCAACAGTAAACCTAGAAATATAACTAAGGTCATTCTCCTTAATTTTTCGAAGTATTTCCAATTCCAGAGGATACTTATCCATGTATTTGAGAGGGAACATTCTTGAGCAATAACCCGTCATCGTCAAGCCATTCTCATATTTCTCTAAGTAAACAAGAATCTCTTGATCCTCGTGCAAATAAACATTACACATACCATCTGCTTTCTCTGGATCGAAAATGTAAAATTCTTTTAGACCCGAGCCTTTAAATTCTTCATACACATCCATTGTAATCCTCAATAAAGCTTCATCTTTTTCATAGGTCGAAACTCCAATGATTTTTCCAGAAATCACACTTGTCGCAAACCTGTAAGAGTCACCAAGTCTAGGATAAGAGCACTGGCAGGCAATTAGTTTTGAAAAAACAACCAGCAGAAAAATGAAAGTGAATAGATATTTCATATTGCTCTAAAATAGCAAAAGCTACTCAGCACTGACAAGCTTTAAGGATTTTTAAGGTAACCCTCCTGATTCAAACAAGCCCAGCTTCTAGAGAAGCAGGGCAACTGCGCCCTTTGTGTTGCCTTTGCGCTTGTGGTTAGAAAAAAATAAAGCCACCCATTGCTGAGTGGCTTTAAGAATATTTACGATAGGCATACTGATTTCCAAAGCCCAGCTTCTGGAGAAGCAGGACAGCTGTGAATCAGTAATCGCTTACTGATCTTCTCCTCTAAGTTTGAGTACTGCACCTTCCAGTACATCCCCGATTCGTATCTGACAGGCCAACCTGGAAGTCGGATAGTACTCCGGCAGATTTTCCAGCTGATCCAATTCCGGATCTGTGGCTTCGCCCAGTTCATCCTTGCCTTCCAAAATCTCTATATGGCAAGTGCCACAAAGTGCCATGCCTCCGCAGGTAGCCAAAATAGGGTATTCATATGCCTTGAGGATTTCCATCAAATTGAACCCCATATCATCAGGGGCTTCACAATCTTGACGGTTTCCTTCTTGATCTTCTACAGTGAAATTAACCATGCTGCAAAACTACTATTAAAATGAATTCACACCATTTACGGTCGTGTATTTGAAACTCAATTTCTGATCCGGATACACATATTTGAATGCAGAATGCATCATAATCGCTGCTTCGTGGAATCCACAAAGAATCAGCTTCAACTTCCCGGGATACGTATTGATATCACCGATCGCATAGATCCGGTCCACACCTGTGGAGTAATCACGGGTATCTACTTCTATCGCATTTTTATCGATGCTCAATCCCCAATCCGCAATCGGCCCCAACTTAGGACTCAGCCCAAACAAAGGAATCAGATAGTCTGCCTCCAGTTTTATTTCGATTTTGGATTTGTCCAGGAAAGTCACAGAATCCAGTTTCCCGTTGCCTCCAAGTTCTTTTAGGTTTGCCGAAAGGATCAGATCAATTTTTCCATTATTGGCCAGATCAAACACTTTTGCTGCAGAATCAGGTGCTCCACGGAAAGTTTCATTTCTGTGAACCAAGGTCACTCTTTTAGCCACTTTCGAAAGGAAAATAGTCCAATCCAGCGCAGAATCCCCGCCACCCGCAAGAATAACGTTCTTATCACGGAAGGTCTCCGGATTCTTCACCATGTAGGTAACTCCTTTGCCTTCGAAAATCTCCAAATTCTCCACAACCGGCTTTCTAGGTTCGAAGCAACCCAAACCACCTGCGATGACAATCACCTGCGCATGAACTTTGGTCTTGTCACTGGTAGTCACGATAAACGATCCATCTTCCTGCTTGTCCAAGTGATCTACACGCTCACCCAAAGTGAACGTAGGAGAAAAAGGCTTCGCCTGCTCCATCAGATTGTCCACCAGATCCTGCGCATTTACTTCCGGGTAGCCCGGAATATCATAAATAGGCTTTTGGGGATAAATCTCCGAAAGTTGACCACCCACCTGAGGCAAGGCATCAATGAGGTGACAGCGCATTTTCAGCAAACCAGCTTCGAACACTGCAAATAGGCCTACTGGGCCGGCTCCGATAATACAAAGGTCTGTATGGATCATGGTGAATGAAAATTTGGGGATTTCCCTGGTTAAAAATTTTCTTTTTTTTGATTAACTAATTATTGGCCGAGCGACTCTCCATTCAGATTTTGGTAGATCGTATTGAGAATCCGCTTGAATTCTTCGAAATCATGGGGGCTCAAATTCTCCCATGCTTTCTCCCTGATATGATGTATCTCAGGTCTCAAAGAAGAGACTTTGGACACTCCCGTCTCTGTCAGATGCAACTGAAAACTACGTCTGTCCTGAGGATGGGGCACACGCTCTACGTATCCTTTTTTGCAAAGCAAATCAATAATACGTGTAAGTGTAGGATGGTCTTTGAAAACCAAATTTGCCAATTCCGTCTGACTTAACAGGTCATTTTCTGACAGGTTCTTCAGCACCAACCACTGATCAACAGTCACATCAAAATCACCTGACTTGAACTGCTGCTGAGCATATTGCTTCACCTTTCGGGCCGTCCGGTCCAACAGAAATGAATACTTGGAATACTGCTCTTGTGTCATACCAATAGTTAGTGTGACAAATATATAAAAAATCTGAATGAAGAATACAATTCTCTATTATTTTTATGGGGTTTGTAGGCTTATGGCATTGAAGACGAAAATATGAAAAGCATTCCAAACTTCAGCATTCAGCGTTCGTCATTCAGTATTCTTAATTAACCCATTGATAAATAGAAGATTTGAAAATTGAAAAATTCTGATTTCCCCTTTCCATCAATACCCATATTTCCCCTGCCACTTCGAACTCAGGTATCTCCTCAGCTCATTTTCCCGTGTATTTTCGCCGGGATCGTAGAGTTTTAAACCTTTGATTTCATCCGGTAAAAACTCCTGATTCACAAAGTTTCCCGGAAAATCATGGGAATATTTGTAAGCCTTTCCATAGTTCAAATCCTTCATCAGTTTGGTCGGAGCATTGCGGAGATGAAGCGGAACGGAAAGATCGCCTTTTTCCCTGACCAAGGCCTGAGCCTGATTAATTGCCAAGTAGGCAGCATTGCTTTTCTGAGAACTCGCCAAATAAGTCACACACTGGGAAAGTATAATCCTGGATTCCGGATAGCCTATTATCTTCACCGCTTCAAAACAATTTGTGGCCAAAAGCAAGGCATTGGGATTGGCATTCCCTATATCTTCAGAAGCCAGAATCACCAAGCGTCTCGCTATAAACTTGACATCCTCCCCACCTTCTATCATCCTGGCCAACCAATATACCGCAGCATTCGGATCCGAGCCACGGATGGATTTGATAAAAGCAGAAATAATATCGTAGTGCTGCTCACCGGACTTATCGTAAAGCGCTACTTTCTGCTGCGCAATCTTCATGACTTTTTCGTCAGTGATCACACAGGGATCCTCATTGATCCCATCGATTACTATTTCCAGCAAATTCAGTAATTTCCGGCCATCTCCACCTGAAATACGTAGGAGTGCATCACTCTCTTCAAGTTTTACGTCAAGCTTTTTCAGTTCAATATCTTTTTGCAAAGCCTGATGAATCATGCCTTCCAGTTCAGATTTCCCCAAGGAATTCAATGTAAAAACCTGACATCTGGAAAGCAATGCAGCATTGACTTCAAAGGATGGATTCTCCGTAGTGGCTCCGATCAGACGGATTACCCCCTTTTCCACTGCCCCCAGAAGTGCATCCTGTTGGGATTTATTGAATCTGTGGATTTCATCTATAAAAAGTACAACTCCCTGCTGAAACTTCGCTTTCTCAATCACTTCCCTGATATCCTTTACCCCCGAACTGATCGCACTCAGGGTGTAAAAAGGAGCTTTGATTTCATTGGCTATAATATTGGCAATAGTCGTCTTCCCTACTCCCGGAGGTCCCCAGAGAATCAGAGATGGCACATTTCCTGATTTTATTGCTTTGAAAAGAAATGAGGTAGGCGAAGACAGGTGCTCTTGTCCGATCAAATCTTCCAATCGGGTGGGACGCATTCGTTCTGCAAGGGGGGTATTATTCATTTGCCGGCTAGACTTACTTCTGCAAGATACTAGACAAAAGAGAAAGGCTCATGAATGACTTTCTGAATTTGACAAAGAATGTCATACATGATTTTATTATCCAGTCAAACTCTTATTCCACATCTTATAGAATAGAGTAAGGAGGGAACAAGTAACAAGTTAGACTCACCATCCATTACGCGAAGCCCCCTTACCTCTCACTCTAATAGGGATTTCAGGCCAATTGCTGCTCTCCATATAAGATGTAGCCAAGAAAGCGGCTATCTCACAACTCAAACGAAGCCAGTAGGCACCTATATGAAATTTAACTTAGGTTGTCTATCCGGATAATACAGAGGCTGCCCACTTGCAGGACAGCCTCTTTCTCTTTATAAAACCCCTTAGTTCAAAGTTGGATCAAATGTTCCTCCCCACCCTACGTTTTGCTCCAATTGGTTATTTCTATCAAGGACAGTATTTTGAATAGGAAAGAAATAGTAGTTTTCCGGCAGCACGCTTGACTGCACACCCGATCTAGGCACCTGAAGGACTTGGTATTTAAAATCAGTTTCTGTCAAAGAATAGGTTGCTGCCAATTCTCTTCCCCTTGACAGAGACATTTCCTGTCCACTTTCAGTGATGGCAATAGCTTCTATTCCATGCTTCGTTTTACCATCTAGCCTGTCCAGCATTCTCAATCTCCTCAAATCCCAGAATCTTTTCCCCTCAAAGGCAAACTCAATGTTTCGCTCCGCTAAAATAGCTTCGCGTATAGATTCCCGATCATCAGCTTCTATACCATACTTCCCATCATCTCCTGAAAGTATGCCTGCTCTTTGTCTAATTTCCCTAAGGATATTCAATGCAGTACTCATATCTCCAGTCTCATTGGACGTCTCCGCATAATTCAGCATCACTTCGGCAAAACGCATCAGCACAAAATCCACATCATATTGCTGAACTTCAGGCTGGGTGAGGCTGAGCATACTGTTTTTGAGAATAAAAAAGCCCGTATATCTGTCCAGATTGGTGGAATTGACACCTGCATTGGGGTTGATACCAAAATCATCCAATTCATGGGCTATGCCCAACGATGTATATTGTCTTTTGTCTGCCTTTCTGGATACTTCATAGGTTTTACCATTCCATACAATAGATTGATCAAATCTGGGATCACGATTTTTCCAATAATTCTGAAGGAATTCTTCATCTGTCATGTAATATTCTCCTGTAGGATCATTATACAACTTCCCATCCAGCATGGGATATTCTTTGATGAATTCCCAAGTAGGACACGCAGAGGCGGGGCCCCTACTTTCTGATCCGGGCCTTACACCATAGTCCCAATTGGCAGATTTATTAGGATAACTGTTAATCACAGAAAAAACTGTCTCTCTATTCCTCTCATCCAAAGCAATATCAGAATACTCACTCACCAAGCCATATCCCAAAGCTGTGAGCGCCTCATAAGCTTCCTTATTTGCTGCGTGAGCTTCAGCCCAATAACCATTATCAAAAGGATTGGAAGGATTAAATTGCGGCGAAGCTTTGTAAAGCAACACTTTGGCTTTGAATGCCAATGCAAAGCTCCCGTCAATTTTCCCAAAATCACTTGAAGAGGATGTGATGCTTTCAGGAAGTAAATCAATTGCCTGATCCAAGTCCTCAATTAAAAACTCGAAGCATTCTGCAGTGGAATTTCTTGACACGAATAAATCGTCTTCATACCTATCCTGTGGAACTTTTACATAAGGCACACCACCGTGATACATCACCATATTGAAATAAGTATATGCTCTCATAAACAATGCTTGACCGGTGATATTGTCTTTTATTTCCTGGGGGAGACTTCCGTTATTTACGTCTTGGATTGCCTGATTGATTAAGCGTATTCTGGAATAGTTCCAGTCTTTAAAATCATCATTTGATATAGTGATACGGTCTGCATACCATGCAATCCCTGCAATCTGCTGGCTTATCCTATCCGCTCCCGTATCCCAATTGCCAAACATTCCATATAAATTCACCATGTAGGCATTGGCCAAGTTTTCATCGCTCCATACCAATTCCGGACTGTAGTGCTCAATATCTTCGATATCCAGAATATCAGTACAACCATAGGATAACACAATAAAGCTGAGTATATATAGTAATCTTTTCATTGTAGTTTCTTTAAAATTTAATATCAAGGCCAAGCGTGAATGATTTCATCAGCGGAAAAGAATCGTAGTTTTTCTGTTCAGGATCCTGAAACTCCTTCACTTCAGATATTGCAAATAAATTGGTGCCGTTGAAGAAAACTTTTGCGTTTATAATATTTAAATTATCAAGCACCGCTCTGGGAATGTTATACCCCAGATTAAGATTTTTCAAACGTAAGTAAGCACCATTTTTGATCCAGAAAGACGATGCTCCTGTTCCTGACTCATACCAGTTCTGACCCACAGGTCGGGGATATTTGGCATTGGGATTGTCCGGAGTCCAGACATCATCAGCCCAGATCGGATAATAAGGTCTAATGGCACCTCCATGCTGTCTCATGCCGGCACCTTCCTGATTACTGATGATTCTGTCATAAACTCCCACACCCTGAAAGTGGGCATTCAATGAAAAATTATTCCAATCCAAGTCAAACCCAAAACCGTAATTTATCCTTGGAATGGCATTATTGGAAAGTAGCTGAATATCGTTCCCATCAATTTTGCCGTCAGCTCCCGGAGTAAAACCATCTCCTCTAATATCCTCAAAGTACAGTCCTCCCAAATAAGGATCTCGGCCAAACTGTTTAAATCCGGATTCCAAAAGTTCATTGAGCTGCTCCTGAGTCCTGATTATTCCAAATGAACGCAGTCCAAAAATCCTTTCACTGGGCTGCCCTATTTGCGTCTCCAGTTCACGGTTTCCACCAGACAGGAATATAGGATCCTGATCCAGTTTGTCCCATTGATCCCGGGCATAGCCCAAGTTACCGTATACCGAATACTTCAGTTTCCCTCCCGCAGCCTGATCTCTCCACAACAAAGCCAATTCACCGCCTCTCCAAGATCTTTCGGCATAATTTTCCGGCGCAAGGGCTTGCCCATAATTATCAGGCAGAGTCACAAGTCTTGAACCCAAAATATTTACTTCCCGCTTGTAGAATATATCTATAGATCCAACCAATCTGGTGTCGATCAATTCAAAGTCCAACCCGGCATTATAGGTGGTAGAAGTAGCCCAAGTCAAGTTGGGGTTCGGAGTTGCTCCGGGTATTATACTGGTATATAGCTCATCTCCGAAAATATACCCACCTCCGTTGCTATATGTATTTACGTATGAAAAAGGGTTAATCTTTTCATTATATATATCTAAATCATTACCCGTTGTCCCGTAAGACATTCTCAGTTTAAGGTCATCCAGCCAACCGGAAGATCCTGACATAAATTCCTCAGCAGCAATCCTCCAAGCAGCAGAAACGGAAGGAAAAAAACCCCATCGGTTACCTCTTGGAAAAAGTGTATTGCCATCGTATCTAAAGGAAAATTCAGCAATATACTTCTCGTCATAATTGTAATTGGCTCTACCTATCAGAGATTGTCTAGCCCCTATTTCTTCCCAACCACTACCGTATCTACGCTCAGCATCCTGCGAATACACAAAGTCCTGATCATAATTAGTCACAGGATCTTCTGCTCTCGAAAAGGCTCCAAACAACCCATTCTCCGCCTGCTCATAAACTGCCATGGCATTGATACCATGCTTATTAAAAGTCCTGTTGTAGTTTATAAACCAATTAAACTGATAGCTCCAGCCGGTCTCTAGCTCATAACTTAAAAACTCCTGATTTTGACTGAAATTAAATATGTTAAAATTATCAGGATCAGGTGCCGCAGGGACAAACCTATTACCATCAGGATCTGCCTGGGTAAACGTATAATTTTTCTGATACGTCAAATATTTTTTACGCATAAAATCTGTGGCAAGGTAATTTCCGGATACCCGGGTAGACAGCCCTTCTATAATGTCGCCCAAGTCAATATTGAGAGAGAGAATCGAATTCACCTGACGTTTTCTGGTTTTGATGTATCTGTCTCCTACTATCTGGTCGATCACACTCCAAGCCTGCCAGCTGCCCATAGGAGTTTGCAACGGAAAATCAGTTACATAATCGGCCGGCGTGCCATCTGCTTCAGTATAGAAAGGGTAGACCTTGGGCCAGTTGAAACTTACGCGATAGAGATCAGAAACATCATAATCATCATCTGGAGAAAATGGCCAGTAAAACCTGTCATGGTTTTGCTGGGTGGCGGCAATATTCAAATCCAATGTAATCCGGTTGGTGATTTTTGCAGACACGTTACTACGTAGGTTAAACTTCCCGTGGTCTACACTTTTATATGCACCCTTTTCACCCAGATAACTCAGCATGGAATAATATGTCAACTTATCATTGCCGCCAGTCACGCTCAAAACATAATTTTGGCTACTTGGATTTTGCCAGATGAAGTCGTTTACGTTATAATTCCTATCCCTGAAATAGGCAAATTCCTCAGGACCATTCGGCAAAGTGGTTCCCAAAAATTCCGCTACTCTATTCTGATAAATCAGTTCATCAGTAGCTGTAGTCTTATCTGAAAGAAGTTCTTGGGTAGGTCTAAAAGTGGATACGGATGTTTGAAACCCAATCGTCATTTTCTGCTCAGTACCCTGCTTGGTAGTGACCAGAACTACACCGTTACCGGCTCTTGATCCATAGATAGATGCTGATGCAGCATCCTTTAAGAAGCTTAAATTATCTACTTCATTTGGGTTGAGTGCATCAAAAGCCTCTTTGTCACGCACTATCCCGTCAATGACATACAATGGATCACCAAAACTTCCCCTGATCCGAATTGAGGATGATGCCCCGGACAGTCCGGAGGTTCCCGTCACATTCACTCCCGGAGCTCTACCTGCCAGTGTGTTGGAGAGATTAGTAGCCGGAATTTCATTTATATCATCAGTTTTTACGGCTGAAATTGCACCGGTCAGATTTACTTTTTTCTGAGTTCCATATCCTACTATGACAATCTCATCCAAAGATCTTGTGTCTTCTGCAAGTGTAACATCTATGATGCTTTGACTACCTATTTCTATGGTCTGGCTGACGTAACCAATAAAAGAAAATACAAGTGAAGCCCCTTCCGGCGCATCAATCGAATAATTACCGTCTGCATCTGTTACGGTTCCCGTGGAAGTACCCATCACCGTTACAGTCACTCCCGGCATCGGAAACTGACTTTCATCTACTACACTACCCTTCACTAACACCTCTTTTACTTTATCCGGTAATGGTGCAGCAGTATTTTTAACCCCAACATGAATGGTGTTATTGACTTGCTTAAATTTTAAATTGGATTCTTTTGAAATTTCCTTCAGGAGGTTTTCTATTGATACTTGTTCACCAATGCTTGTGTTGGTAAATACAATCTCCCTTATATCCTGCTTTTTTAAAGAAAAACGAAAGTCAGTTTCCCGTTCGATTTTTTGGAATACTTCACCTACATGTATTTGCTTTTGGTGAATAGCAATAAAAACCTCTTCCATCTTGATTTGGCCACTGCTTTCGCTTGCCAATAATGTGCTTAAAAATAAGCACTGAAGGACCATTCCGAGAAAGGCGTATTTTCCCATGGTTACAATTTTTATCAGTAACTTTGAATTCATAATAGTTCTGTTTATGGATAATATTCTATTGTCTGTAATCAATTAGATCATTGGTCATCGCTGCACGGCAAAATCCAGCTTTGATCGATGGTCTTCTTGTTTTTATACCTTAAAATTCCGCATAGGCAATTGGTTTTAGTTGATGATTATAGTTGAGTCCTCAATCTTAAATTCAAAGTCAAATGTGAACGATAGTCCAATCAGTATTTCCTCAAGTGTCTGATGCTCAAACCTGCCTGAATAGTCCTTTGATCCTTTTAGTTTTCTATTCACTTTAAAATGAACGCCGAACCAATTTTCGAGCCTGTCAAGTACTTCTCCGAAATTTGCGTTTTGGAATACGATTACGTTATCCTTCCAAGCAAAGGCTTGGTCGTAATCAATCTTCATTTTTTGCAAGGCCCCGTCTCCTTCAAAAATGGCGGCGTCCATAGTATGAAGAAGAATCTCTTCATTCTCAGAGGAACTAGAATTCTCAGATTTCGACACCTTTACACTGCCTGTAAGAACAGCTACCTGGCTACTTTGCTTAGCTGAATCTTCGGAAACCGCAAATGAAGTCCCCAGCACACTGGTCTTAAGACCTGTAGAATACACTATAAACGGACTCTCTTCATTTCGATAAACATCAAAGAAAGCCTCTCCTTGAAGATAAACCTCCCGTTTAGCCTCCGAGAATGATTTAGGAAACCTGATTTTACTATTGGCATTTAGCCGAATCATAGTTCCATCATTCAATTTTAAAGTCAACTTTTCTCCTGCCATTGTCTGCCTTGTCTCATAGTGTATTTGCCCCGATTTGGCTGTTTGCTTTTTTTCTTCCTCATTTCCTGGAAACAAAAGCCAAACAACAGAGGTCAGCAAACAGATTAGTATCGAAGCGGCAATCCGGGCTTTCCAGCTCATGAATGACTTGCTTTTAGAAGTACTTCTATCACAAGCCCCTCCTCCTACCCTAGATATACTTGGCTTATTTTCTTCTTCGATCCTTTTATGGATCTTATCAAACATGGCTTTACTGTCAACAGCAAGACGATTGCTTTCCTCTTGGAAATTCTCAAAATGCTTTTCCAGATCACCTCTCCCTTTTTCTGAAGTAATCCAAAGGAGAACCTGATGCACTTCTTCAGGAGTACATCTCCCATCGAAGAATTTCTTAATTAGTTCCGGGCTCATCGAATCAATTTTAAGTAGTACTGAAAAACCCCTCCTCACCCCCAAAGAGCTCAGAAAAAAAGATGTTTTTATTTTTATCAAGCCTTATTTACCCAATTTATTCACTCATCCAACCCTTATTAAGTAAAATTTTTAACTTACAATCTCTATATTTAAGAAATATTCTCAATTAAATACTTTTGCATAATTCACTCTCCGCCAAAGCCATTTCATCCCATGGATCAGAAACTTAAAGGTCTTGCGTCAAGATTAAGAAATGGGGATAAAAAAGCCTTTGAAGAGATATATGCACATTTTCACAGAAAAATATACCTATTCTGTCTTAGCTATGGACTTAGTGTGACGGATGCCGAAGAAATTACCCAAGAGGTATTTGTCAAGCTTTGGTTAAACAGAAATTCCATAGACCCGGAAAAAAAACTCAATTCCTATGTCTACAAAATAGGAAAAAACATCATCATAGATGAGTTCAAAAAAAGAATCAAAACTACTGCAGTTTACGAATATCAAATGGCGCTGATCCTACCCACCAATGATGTAGAAGAGACAATGGACTACATGGACCTAAAAGCTTTGATGGACAAGACGCTCGTTCATCTTCCAGAGCGGAGAAGGAAAGTTTTTGAATTATCCAGGTTAAAAGGACTTTCACATAAGGAAATCGCACTGGAATTAGGAATATCGACCAAAACAGTTGAAAACCATCTAAATCTTGCTTTACAAAATTTCCGCATAGCTTTTCAAGAGGCAAATTCCATTGTTTATTTATTCATTTTCACGGGGCTTTTTTAGCTATTAGCACTCATACCACCTCCACATATAAAGAAAAAATATTAAGGATTGCTGTAGGCCCTGGCCCGATGTCGAATTGTGGGATATTATCCTTAGTTGAAATTACCTTTTCCTTTGGCAACGTTACAAACGGGCTTATATTTCATCTTCTCTAGAGAAAAACTAAGTTTTAATTAAACCTCTATTTTTCTATTTAAAATTTATTTGCATATTTAAGCACGTAGTTTTCACACTTTTCAATCACCTCATCATGTTTTTTGGGAAATCCTCCTTCCTATTATTCGTATTGACTTGCATAAGTCTGCTTGCTCTGGTTACTCCTGCCAATGGACAAAATGACAATAGGGTCCCCTTTCGACACCGGATAGGATACCCCGCACCTGAAAATAATATTTTTCATATCAGAGGAGACTTTACCATCATAGGCAATACTAACCTCACCTTGACGACATATCGAGAGAACGTCCAGAATGCCCTTGAGGAGATGAGTTTTGTGGATATTGACAATGATCCCGAAACATTTAACTCTTCTGCAGCTACCCTCATGTTTTCGGAGGAAAACGGAGCAGATCCAAATTGCTCTGAAATCCTATATGCCGGACTATACTGGTCAGGAAGGACTGAACTTGGTAAAGGGTTGACCTTTGATACGAAAACAGGAGGCAAACCTGGAGCTCCCGTCACATTGGACAAAAAAGAGGAAGAAATCAGTCCTTTGGAAGAAATAGATTATTTTCCCTACACATTCAACGTTTTTTATTCCTCTGACGAGAATGGGTTGTACTTTCCTATCTACGAGCTTATTTCACCTGACGGATCGGAGAGCCTTACTTTTCAGTTTACCAATGACGGTGAAGTAATATATGGTTTCAATTATCACGGGGAATTTATGCCTGTGGAAGATCTTAAAATTGTAACTTCAGATGGAAAATCCACGGCTACTTTTAAGCCCATTACTTTCTCATTTGAAGACCTCACTTTTTCCATTGGCGAACTGACTAGATCTCCAGTTACAAGCTATGATGGTCTTATCGAAAAGGATATTTATTTTAAATTGATAACCTCAGGCACCTATACGCCTTATATCTATCAAACTGCGCATTTCGATAAGCGGCGGGTAAAATTAAAAGCACCTGGAGCAACAGAATACATAGAAGTAACTGCAGCAGGTAATGCCATACTCTTTCCACAGGGGGAGCTAGGTGAAATGTATGTGGGTTACGCCGATGTCACCCAACTTGTAAGAGACCATGGCAGTGGTGAATATACAGTTGCCGATATCGCCCTCACGGAAGGCAGCTCGGACAATATCGGCTCTTATGGTCACTGGGGATTAATTGTGGTTTACCAAAACGCCAAAATGAACTTCCGCGACGTCACCATATTTGACGGGTACACATTTGTAGAAGCTAAAAACGGGGCAGAGACAGTTGGCGAAATTGAGATAAATGGATTTGGGACCGTCAAAGAAGGCCCGGTAAGTCTTAAGCTAGGAATTCTGGCGGGAGAAGGAGATCAACCCACTTCAGGGGATTTTCTGGAAATATTGGATCAAAAAGGAGACTGGATACGATTGCAGCATCCCAACAACACTCCCAACAATTTCTTCAATTCTTCGATTTATACTCCAGTAAGGATGGCAGACGAAAGCTTAAAGGAGAATCCCAGAAACCCTTTTCTGAACAATAATACCGGAATAGACATAGTACAATGGGACATCCCTAATCCCGAAAATTCGATCATTGCAAATAATCAAACTTCAGCCCGCTTCAAGTATGGGACAAACCAAGACCTGTATACGCTCTACTCATTAGCTTTTTCGGTGCTATCTTATTCCCCAGAAATACAAGCCCACAACCAAATCATATCAATAGACGGAAAAATCCCGACAGACTCTCCATCAGCTAGACCCGGTGAGGAAATCGCCTACCAAGTGGACATCAGAAATGCAGGTTCAGAAACCTCGGAACAAACCCGGATTGTCATTCCTATCCCATATACTGCTTCTTTCGTGAATGCCGAGGTGATACCGGGAAACTATGGCAGCGTGACGTTCGATCCTAATCAGGGTTTGTCAGGAGCAATCATCTGGGAACTCGGCACTGTGCCTTTGACAGAAAACCCAGAAGAACTAATCGCCTCTTTGCAATACACCTTGAAACTGACAGAAGATTGCTTTGTACTTGCAAACGACAATTGTGATGCAAGAGTCTCCGTTAATGGTAGTATTTCTGGCATTGGAGGCACCTCCAAACAGACATATTCCGACACGCCCTTTATTAAAGGGTTTATGGACGGGGACTGCTCCGGATACGGAATCTACGGCCCTTTAGAAGTTCCAATCACAGGGAAAGCCGAATTTGCGGCCACCCATTGCTTAGGATTCGAGCTAGTTACCAACCTGAACTCTATAGATCTCCCTGAATTCTGCCTAGGAGACACTCCCGCTAATCTGTCCGAACACATCCTTCCTAGCAAAGAAGGGTACCAGATCTTTTTCTTTTCAGATGAGATCGGCGGCACACCCTTGTTGGATTATTATGTAAATACTTCTTTTGCCGGAACTGAAACGGTGTGGGTATCTGAGGGGCCCTTCGGCTCCTGTACGGGAATTCGGGTACCGGTCGATTTAATTGTTAGAGCCAGATCTCCACAGCCGATTACCGAAGATATAATTATGTGTATGGAGCAGAAATCCATTCAGTTCAGCGTGGATGAATCCCCGGGCTTCAGTGTGTTGTATTATGCGGATAACGATCCTCTGACACTACCACTGGCTACGGCTCCTCTTATTGACCTATCGGCGGCGAAAGATTTATCTATATGGGTAAGCCAATTTAAAGAAGGGGAATGCGAAAGCTTTCGTAAAGAAGTTAAATTTTTAGTAGAAGACTGTAGTCTCAGACCTAATATCCAGCTATTCCTCACCGCAGATCCGGGGCGTTATAGCCAGGAGCAAGAACTTATCACTTTTATCCTAGTGGTAAAAAATACCGGTGGGATCAGGCTGGATAATGTAGTGGTCAATGAATACCTGACCTACAGAAACTGGAACATCACTAATTTAAACCCCTCTGAAGAACAGACTTTTAGCTTCTCCTATAATGCAACCTTATGGGACTTACAATCCGGCTCTATCACACTTAATGCTAACGCAAATGGTTTTGACCGGTATGGCGAATTTGTCTACGACGATCAACTGTTAGAAATACAGGGAGTAGAATATGAAATCACCACCTCCCCTGTAGTCTGCCAGTCAGACGGGATAGCGCTTGGATCCATCAGTGTCTATTGGCAGCACGAGCAGAGCGGCACCTACACTATTCGAAGCCTTCATGACAGTAAAGAATATTCCGGTGAATTTGAGAGCAAAAACCGGATTCAACACCAAGTACCGGCTGGAGATTATACTCTTGACATTTGGGATTCGGCTGGACAGCCCTACTCAGTAACCAGAACAATAAGCATCGAAAAAAGAGACGAGGTTGAATTTTGGATTCCAACTCAAGTAGACGGTTGTGGTGAATATTTACTTGCCCCAGAGACTGCACAAGAGTTAGCGTTCACTCTTATTGCGCCTGATGGATCTATTATAAATCAAAATTCGGACGGTTATTTTCCCATTGTACAGAAAGGTTCTTACAAGATTAAAGGAACTGATCCACAACAGGTACTGTGCCCTGTGGAAAAAACCTTTCAATCAGACATCCTCCTCCCTGCAGCGTTAGAACTCGAAGCAATGCCCTTCTGCAGCGAAGATACTTCCACCACCATATTCTTAAAGGCTGACGCAGCGGAGCACGAAATAAAATGGTTCAGCGTTAATTCCGAAGGAGACGAACATCTTGATGCGTACGACAACAGCACAATGCTGATTGTGCAGGGTGAGGGAGCCTATCGTGTCACCCTTACAGATAAAGATGGATGCGCCTTGGGTGTTGGCGAGATCCAAATCACACAATCTTTTACTCAACCTCCTACGCTTAACAGTCTGTACACAATCTGTCCAAAAAAGAATGCCTTAGCTGCTATCGAACCTGGAAGCAGATTTACAGAATATAGCTGGATTCTGGATGGAGTGGAAGTAAGTGTTTCTCCGGTATTTATTCCTACTCTGGTAGGCTCCTATAGCCTAATTGCAAAAGACTGGCTGGGATGTGACTTTTTTGCTGATTTTGAAGTGGAAATCAAATGTGAGCCTGAAGTACTCCACCCTACCGCCATTCGACCAGGTGATCCAGAAAGAGCCTTTGTAGTCTATCCCGACAACTTGACAGATGAGCTTGAACTGTCCATCTACAACCGCTGGGGACAACTTATATACTATTGCGAGGATAAAAATTTAGAAAATGAGGTGAAGTCGTCTTGCGTATGGGACGGAACATTTAATAATACTGCGGCCCCTAATGGTTCGTATCTTGTTCTGGTACGTATTAAGAATAGGCAACAAAACCTTACTATAGTTCAGAGGTCCTCTGTTTTGGTGTTTGATTAATCTGACCGATACAAGGAAAAACTACTGATCATGACAAGGTTGCTGCCATTTTTAATAGGTTATCGAAAAAATAATACAGGATAGTCATGGTTATCATCAACCACCCGTCAAGTCAAATCTGCCTTGCCCCACTTCGGATTTATCCCTGTTGATCAGCATAAGTTTATCACCCTTCACTACAAAGTAATCAGCTACAGACCATTCCCAATTTTTCTGTTCCCTGAAATTAATTGCGCTGACTTTATAATTCACGATTATTGAATCTCCTTTAACGGTGAGTTCAATTTCATCAAATGTATCCTGAATAGTGGCCGTATAAGGAGTAGTGGGGCAATTTGCACTTTCCAGCTCCGCCAGTACCTGGGGGTCATCAGAAAACCATTCTTTCAAAAAGCCCAGATGCCTGTCTGAGCATTGATAGCCAAGTCCTAAAGCGGTAATTATTTTACAATCCAAATTGCTTCGATCCTCTTCCGCATCCCCGTCCCACCAGCACTCATTTCCTATAAATGTGGCCACATATCCAAGAGCAGCTTTCTCCGGATCTTCCATTATATCCACGTACTCAAGATTCAGAAAAATGGAATTGAAGCTATCATTAAGTGCAGAGTCATATTTCATATCCCTCCACAAAAATTGGACAGTGGTGTCTTTTACGTGAATGTCAAGTGATTCAATTTGGGTCGGATCCGATTGTAGTTGGGTGGTATTGTCCATCTTTCCACATGAGATCAATGCTAGAATCGACGGTATAACAAGTAAGTTTTTCATTCTCCGATTTTTAAGATTACGTTGCCTTTCTTTCTCCCTTTGTCAACATACCGGTGTGCCTCTACTACTTTGTCCAATGAAAAGGTTCTATCAATTATCGCACTAAAATTCCCTTTCTCATAAAGTTCTTTTATATACTCCAATTGATCCTGAGATTCGGAAGCATATTCCAACCCTCCAACAGACTTATAAACACCGCCTTTTTCCAGTAATAAATTCTGCATAGGTTCCAAAATTAAAGCCTGTCATACCAAATACATGGTCCCCTGATTTGAACCTTGATGCTTTACTACCCATATCAGTGATAATTCCCGCATAAACAGTCCCCAAAACGGATTTTCGAGGTTTCGAAAATCAACTTATATTTTTCAATAAGATTGGTTAGCTATTGAAAGTAGTCAGCTACAGAAAGACATACATCTGTTGATTTTTCAAACAAAGGAACAAAACTAAAGGATTCAAACTATGGCAACATCATCGAAAAATCCATTTACTTGGATAGAAATCTATGTCGAAGACATGGATCGGGCTAGGAAATTTTACGAAAGTGTTTTTCAAATCAAGATGCTTTCTATGCAGACCCCATCAGAATTTGGAGATTTGGAAATGTGGTGTTTCCCGTGGGCAGAAGAGGCAGTAAACATTAGCGGTGCGCTTTGCAAGACCTCCGAGAACAAACCCAGTGGAGGGACATTGGCTTACTTCACCTGTGAGTATTGTGCCATAGAAGCTTCCAGAGTATCATATTCCGAAGGGCAAATTCTACAGGATAAAATACCAATTGGAGAACATGGTTTTTGTAACATTATCGTGGACACGGAAGGCAATACCACACTCTGATAGTTGAAATCTTATGAAATCGAGCATACAGTTGCTGGACGTTGCAACCATGATTTTTTGGTTTTGGATAACTCACATTACTAGAGTCAGAAAATGACTACATATCTTCGAAGGAATGGAAACATAAAAAAATTTGAATACTTGTAAAGAGCTACTTTCCAATGAAAGTAGCTCTTATGTCCTTTATCAATGCAATATTTATGGTATTGCGCTAACTAAAGAAAGACTTCTTGGCTTTGATTAAAGTCCAATACCTCCTAGAAGGCCTGACAATAACGCAAGAACAACTTCGAGTAAAGATGAAATAAGATTCATGATAGTTGAGTTTTTGTTTTTTTGTCTACTCTGAAAAATTGGTTTTCGACATCCCCAAATAAATAATTACATCGATGACTTACTTATTACACTAATGTAAAAATTTAATTTTTAAATATTTATTACAATAAAATCCTGTTAATTATTTGAATATTATAATTTAAACCAAAAACACCCAGTTAATTGTCGTTTGAAACCAGGTTGATGCTTTTTGATTTATTTCTCACAGACAAAGCCTAAGTGGCAAAAAAGCTCAGTTGTTACCAAAGAGTTTAAAATTGTAATCGAGATAAATGATAGAGTTTTTTTTTCTAAACGTTTTACCACGCCATATAGAATGCCTGCATAGGTTGTTGCTCATCCGCAATTATAAAATCCCGCTCCGGACTGAGGAAAAGAAATTTCCAGACTGCCCGCAACAGAACCTCCTTCATTCAGTTTCTGTGAATAAGGAATATCCCGAGCCACCATGCTGTCTACAGATCTAATAAAATGGGCTATGCGATTCTATTTATTCCAATCCCATCCAAATCAAAGCTGAGAGTACAAGTGTAAATAACAAAAGCTTGGACTCATCATTTCCGCTTGATCATGTACAGCTGATCTTGTTCATAGTTCTTGGCATAAACTAAAAAAGCAATATCATCCTCCAGCCGTTCGTAATAATATAGACCTATCCTATAGTCAGTATCTGCGGAAAAAAATAGAGCTCCGCTTTCGCAGGGCATTTTAATCTTCAGCATTTCATTTTTGAACACTATAGTATAATACCCGTCCCCATCCCAGATATAGCATGGGCTGCCGCCTGTGGGATTGCCAATTCCAGAAAATGGATTTAAGCATTCAAAGTTAAATTTTCTCTTGCCAAAATGTTTTAGATAGATTTTCTCCGTAGAGTCAGACCATTTTTGAAATGGCTTCAATTCGTTTTTCAGCAATACTGCATTCTCAAAAAAACCACCCTCTTTCTCCTGAGAGGAAACCACATTTCCCGTTGAATCTATGCTAAGATAGTGCCTGTAGAGCTCTGCACTTCCACTTTCACTCGTTGAGGGCATGTATTCCTCTGTTTGGAGGAAAGCAATTTTATTCAACGCATCGTAATAAATATACCCATTGTGTTCTCCTGCGTTGGGATTAGAGGAACTGAAATGGAATTCAAATTTCTTACCCGGCACCTGGATCTTTTCTATGGTGTAATTATCAGATACGACACCTTTCTCTATATCGGTATATGTTTTATCATTGTGGCGGCTATAGAGATAGTTTAATAACATCAAAAGACATGGTATGGACAAGATTACCAGCATAACTATTAAAATCTTTCTCGCCCTTTTCATGTAGGTGGGGTTATCGTTCAAGCAGTTGACAGTGTATCTTCCACCAGAATCTACACTATTTCCGTGTTATTCTATCAGAAAGTCTACTTCTATGGCATTAATTTAGTTAAACATACATAATCCACTACCCCCTGATTTATTGTTAACCCTTATCCCAATCTGCACAGTAGATTTCATCTGTTTATATTTTGTTTTAAGAGGTCAGATGGAATCTCGCTTCACAGATAATCATTCCTCCGTGTAACTCCTGAGTCATGCTCGATTTCATCTGTTTATATTTTGATTTTTAATGGTCATAACCTGTCCCGTGACGAAGGAAACGGGATGGAATCTCGCACGGCGAATAATCATCCCTCTCCCGAAGCAAGTTCGGGACAAGTTGTGTGTCGTCTTCGACATGCTCGATTTCATACGGGCATATATCTCACAACCAGAGATTCTCCAATAAAATCACAATCCCGCCATCCGTCTTTCCAGTTCCGTCAATTGCTCATCCCCAAAATCCAGATGAGTCACAAATCTTATTAAATCTGCTCCGAATTTGACAGCTTTGATATCCCTAAGTGCTAACTTCTTCAAAAACTCTTCGGGCGAAACCCCATCCAATCTGCCAATCACAATATTCGTGGCTACCGGCAAAACTTCAGAAACGACCTGTAATTTCAACATCATTTCACCCAATGCCCTAGCTCGTATATGATCTTCCCTCAACCGTTTTACCTGATTATCCAAGGCATAAATTCCTGCTGCTGCCAAAAAACCGGCTTGCCTCATGCCTCCGCCCCACACTTTTCTTATTTTTCGGGCTCTTCTGATATCCGATTTTGAGCCCAAAAGAAGCGATCCGACAGGACAGCCTAACCCCTTACTCAGGCAAATGGAGATCGTATCAAACTGAGCACCCCAATCCGTCGGACTTTCACCTGTTTCTACCAATGCATTAAAAAGTCTGGCTCCATCCAAATGCAATTTCAGGCCAGTCGCTGAGCATAGCTCTCTAATTGGCTTCACCTCATCCAGTGTATAAATGCTCCCTCCGCCCTTATTCATGGTGTTTTCGAGTGAAACCAAGCTCGTCTCAGGTGCATGCACATCATCCGGGTTGATTGCGTTCTTTATATCCTCAGCCGTCATTTTACCAAAATCCCCATCAAGCAATTTCACTGATGCCAAGGAATTGGACATAATACCCCCACCCTCATAGAGATAGACATGGGAATGCTTATGGCAAATCACTTCTGCCTGAATGCGCGTATGAAGACGGATGGCGATTTGATTGGTCATCGTACCGGATGGGCAATAAATAGCCGCTTCCATGCCAAAAAGTTTAGCAGCTTTGGCTTCAAGCTCATTCACGGTAGGATCTTCACCAAAGACATCATCACCAACCGGTGCAGCAAACATGGCATCCTTCATCCCAGCCGTAGGTTGGGTGACAGTATCACTTCTCAGATCAATAATCATTTCTTGAAATACTTGGATTTAGAGCTTTCTGATGGGGCCAAAGTCTTAATTGCAGCCGCTGCTTCTATGGGCCTATCTGTTGCCAAAATATCGGCTCCTTTGTGGACAAAACTTGCATAAAGCTGATCTCCGCGCGCAATGGCGCTTTTGTCCAAATTGCCCAGTACCCCCAAAATGGTGAACACCCCTTTCTCATGTAGGGCTTTGTTGAATTCCTGAGGACGTTCTGTTACTCCCGTAAAAGCAATCACCCGAGTCCAGGGAATCCCCGTTTCTTCAAAATGCTGAATTTCCTCTACATTTCGGATAGTTACCGAAAGCATCAGCTCCGGTGCCATGGAGTGGAGTTTTTTGGCCGCAGGAAAAGAATAAGTAATCAGAGCTGCATGAGCTTCCGATTTAGTCTTTCGGACAATCTCTATAATTTTCTCATACGGAACTGATTTCTTGATATCTACTGTCAAAAGAGCTTTTCCCTTCGACCAAACCAAGGCTTCTTCCAACGTTGGTACTTTGAAATCGGTCACGTTTCCGGCTTCATCCTTAAGGAAAAGTTGCTGAATCTCCGCATAGGTAGCATCGCTCACCAGCCCTTTTCCGGTAGTTGTTCTATTCAATTTATCGTCGTGCATCAGAACCAAAATTCCGTCTTTGGTCATAGCCACATCCAATTCGATAATTGTCGGAGTGTATTTCACCACATTGGCAAAAGTCTCTATAGCATTCTCCGGAAATCCGGGATAAGGACCTCCCCGATGTGCAGATACCATTGGAATACGATCCGAAGTCCAAGTATAAAAATCAAGCGCTTCTTCTACACTGTTTACCTGAATGTGATTTTCGGAAACTTGGACCGAAGATTCAACAGGTTGAATTACCTGCTGCTCTACCGGTTTTTGGCTGCATGAACCACAAGCCAGAAGCAGGAATGGAATCCACAAAAACTTATTCTTCATCTTTTTTCAAATCTTTTCTAAATATAAAATCAAGGCCACTGCTTCGTTTTCTGAATATTTCCTCCATATCAGCTAATTCCAAATTCAAGGCTTTGGTCGATATTTGTATTTCCACCAATGATAAAACCAGTGAGATAAGCAGAGATAACATACTGCCTACAAATACCCAATTGGCTGCATCGGTAACCCCACGAAACAGCAAATACATACAAATCACACACAATAAAAAACTAAAAACTCCAAAGAGCTGCATGTTTTTGATAAGTGTGAGCCTCCTGCGAAGATTATGGAGTTGCTCTACGATAATGCCTTCATCAGGCGCTTCAATAAACTTCTTGTGTAAACCACGAATAAGATTGGCAATAGCTAAAAAGCGGTTGGTATAAGCCAGCATTAGCAATGTGATGGCTGAAAAAAGCAATGCCGGGGTAGAGAGTTGGAGTTCCATATGCTAAAGTTAACCGGTTAAATATGCCTTAAATTCCTTTAAATGAAAAAAGCCTGCTCCTTTCAGAACAGGCAAATATTAACTTATTCAAATCTCTAAGCCACTTCTCCCAGCACCACCAGTTTTTCCAGTGTAGGCGCTTCGGATCCTCCTTTTGGCTCAATGGTGATGGCAAAAGCTCCTGCCTGAGCCACCGCTTCCATCTGCTGCAAAGTCAGTTTCACGCCCGAGTTCACAAGACCAATCCCCACAGGTCCATCGTCTCCTATAGCCCAAAGCTGGTAATCATACTCATCGCTAAGGTCATTCAGGTTATTCACCGCCACAAAGACTTCCTGAGCATTTTGATCCCAGAAGACATCTACTTTAGCATCTTTCTGCATTTCAAAACCTTCTCCTCTCATCTCCACCCGCTTCAAGTTACCCGCAATAATCTTATCGAGCTGAGAATCCTTTTGCTCGTATTCCTGCTTCACCTGATTCAGATTGTCCGCCATTACGCTTTGATCTTGCAGCAAAGCGGTAAACTGCTCATTTCTTTCCTGATACTTGCCCGCATAATAGAACGCCGCTCCAGAGGCTACGATGGCAGCGATAGATGCCGCAATGGCAAACGGCTTCCAAGGACTGCTGATCGGCACCACTTTAGTGTCAGCGGGGCCAGCTGTTGGTTCTGGGGCCTCCTTGAGGATAAAGTCGCTTTCCAGTGTAGAGAAAATCTTATCTTTTACATCCTGAGAAGGTTCCTTACCGGACATATTATCAAAGGCAAACATAGTCTCCTCCAATTCATCCAGTTCTTTTTGGATCTCCGGATACGTCCTAGCCATGTTCAATACTTCCTCACGCTCTCGCTCCGTCAACTCTCCCAAAAGGAAAAGTTCCAGTTTACCTGACGATATGTAAGATTGAATATCCACTAGATTCTTGCTATATTTTTTTTCAACACTTGTATTGCCGCTCTCACCCTAGACTTGACGGTGCCTAGAGGTATTTCGAATTCCTCCGAAACCTCCGAATGCGTATATCCCTTGAAGTAAATATACTCCACTATAAACTTTTGGTCATCATTGAGATCGATCATCAACTCCCTCACTCCGATCGCATCTATTTGCTCTTGGGTGCCTGATTGGCTTTCCATTCCATATACGAAATCATCTATGGCGTTGGTCTTACCTGATTGGGACATTTCCTTGGAACGGAGTTTATCAATCGCTGAATTTCGGCAAATATTGGCCATCCAAGTGTATAAACGCCCTTTTGACTCGTCGTAACGATCTATCTTTCTGGTGATTTTCACAAAGGAATCATGAAAAACCTCCTCTGCTATATCCTTATCAAAAATAATTCTTGAGATCACCGCATAAAGAGCTCTGGAGTATTTGTCGTACAAATACTCGGTAGTCTTTCTGTCTTTTGCCCTAAGCCCGGCGATGAGTTGTTCTTCCTGCAAGAATCGGTGGTTTGAAAAATTTCTTCTCTAAATGTAAAACACAAGACCAATTGTTTTAGGTCTTGTGTCTTTTATTTTTGAAATTTTTATATCAAAGGTGAATCACTTCGTCATAAGCAGCGGCCGCAGCCTCCATTATCGCTTCTGACATCGTAGGGTGAGGATGCACCGTTTTAATCAATTCATGACCGGTGGTTTCGAGTTTGCGGATAGCCACGATCTCAGCGATCATCTCGGTTACATTATACCCTATCATGTGAGCACCTAGCAATTCACCGTATTTTTTATCAAACACCAGCTTTACAAAACCGTCTTTCGCACCCGCCGCAGAAGCTTTGCCGGAGGCAGAGAAAGGAAATTTACCGATTCTCAACTCGTATCCTGCTTCCTTAGCCTTAGCTTCTGTCATGCCCACAGAAGCTATTTCAGGGGAGCAATACGTACAGCCTGGGATATTTCCATAATCCAATGGTTCAGGATTCTGGCCGGCGATTTTCTCCACACAGATGATTCCTTCTGCGGAAGCCACGTGAGCCAAAGCAGGCCCGGGGATCACATCACCTATGGCATAGTAGCCGGGCATATTTGTTTTATAGTACTCGTCAACTTTGATTTTGCCTTTATCCACCAAAATACCTACGTCTTCCAGTCCAATATTCTCAAGGTTTGAAACAACTCCTGCGGCAGAAAGTACGATATCGCAATCCAACGTCTCTTCACCTTTGGCGGTTTTTACTGTCACTTTGCAGCCTGTTCCTTTGGTATCTACCGCAGTCACCTCCGAAGAAGTCATGATGGTCATGCCTGCTTTTTTGTATAGTTTCTCCAAAGTCTTGGATACTTCCACATCTTCCACAGGAACGATTCTATCCAAAAATTCCACGATAGTCACTTCAGTGCCCATGGTCGCATAGAAATAGGCAAATTCAATTCCGATTGCGCCGGAACCTACAACCACCATTTTCTTAGGCATCTTATCCAAAGTCATCGCTTCACGATAACCAATAATCTTTTTCTTATCGATCTTCATGGAAGGAAGTTCACGTGATCTTGCGCCGGTAGCGATAATGACATTATCAGCAGCATAGACAGTTTTCTTTCCATCCTTGTCCTCTACTTCCACTTTCTTGCCGGGCTGGATTTTCCCCCAGCCTTTGATTACCTCTATCTTATTCTTCTTCATCAGGAAGGTAACCCCCTTACTCATTCCGTCTGCTACGCCTCGGCTTCTTTTGACGATACCGGTGAAATCAGCACTGGCGTCTTTTACATTAATACCGTAGTCCGCAGCATGATTGATGTACTCAAATACCTGAGCACTTTTCAACAAGGCTTTGGTGGGAATACAACCCCAATTAAGGCAAATACCACCCAATTCCGCAGCTTCCACTACGGCAGTTTTTAGACCGAGTTGGGAAGCACGAATAGCGGCCACATAGCCACCAGGTCCACTACCCACCACGATCACATCAAATTTTGTCGAAGACATATCTATTTTGAGTTATTTTAAACGAGTTGAAACTATGCAAAAATAGGCCTTTTGGGTTCAGAAAAAAATTTGGTTTCCTACTCTATTTCAGCTTGAAAAACCGATTTGGCTACACAAAGCCAACTCAATTCAAACCAATATTCTGCATACAATACAATATGTCAAATTATATTTTTAATATTTTGATTTTTGCAGACGAATGAATAATCATATTGTCTAAAAAACAAGTGAAATCAACTTTAGAATCAAAAGTTTTAGCTTTTTTTCTAATTTTGGCCAAACAAAATTTCAAACTACATGGGATTACTTTCAGGAAAAACGGCATTGATCACCGGTGCATCTAAAGGCATCGGAAGAGCAATAGCTATCAGATATGCGCAAGAGGGGGCGAATGTCGCTTTTACTTTTTTGTCAAGTGTAGAAAAAGGGCAAGAATTAGAAGCAGAATTGGCGGAATTCGGCATCAAAGCCAAGGGCTACAGGTCTGATGCTTCGGACTTCAAAGCTGCTGAAGAGTTGGTGAATAATGTAGTAGCTGAATTCGGTACGCTGGATATTTTGATCAACAATGCCGGAATTACCCGTGACAATCTCTTAATGAGAATGACCGAAGAAGCATGGGATGAAGTGATCGGAATCAACCTAAAATCATGCTTCAACACCGTAAAAGCAGCGAATAGAACGATGATGAAAGCTAAATCCGGTTCTATCATCAACATCACTTCTGTAGTCGGAGTGAAAGGAAATGCCGGTCAGGCAAACTACGCTGCTTCAAAGGCAGGAATTATAGGTTTCACTAAGTCTGTGGCTTTGGAATTAGGCTCTAGAAACATCAGATGTAATGCTGTTGCCCCAGGATTTATCGAAACTGAAATGACCGCAGTGCTGGATGAAAAAACCGTACAGGGCTGGAGAGATGGCATTCCTATGAAGCGGGGTGGCAAACCGGAAGAAGTGGCTGACGCTTGTGTATTCTTGGGATCTGACATGAGCAGCTACATCTCAGGGCAAGTGCTACAGGTAAATGGCGCGATGCATACGTAATTTAGCAAACCTTTGAGGTCTTTTTTTGACCTCGAAGGTTTTACCTCACCTGCTTTCCTTCATAATCAAAAATCCTTAAATCAAGACCTTACTCCGACTTAAAGTCTTCTGGCAAGTAATCAGACTCTATTTCCTGATGTATTTTTTGAAATGCCTGCATTCCTCTTGAATAGATGTGGTAAATTTTACTCGGCTCAAAAATATCTTGACCTGTTTCCATGCTAAAAAAGTTAAGAAATTGTTACCACATATCTAGAATCAAGACCTTCGAAGCTACTGTAACCTTGGAGGTGCTATTAATACAACTAATCTTTGAGTTCTCTTTTTAACCTCAAAGATTTATTTAAACAAAAGACATCAGCTTCTTGGAAAACTCTCAAGTAATAGACCTAAAATTTTTATTGAGTAATAAAGACCTTCGAGGAGATTCCTCCTCCTTCGTCGTCGGAATGACACCTCAAAGGTCAGTCCACAAACCCACTCAGATTTATTTTATAAAACTCATACGCATCCTCAGACTTCTGCTCTGGTTTGTTGATAAAAAGTCCTTCTGAAGTCAAAAACCAGTTTTCGACTTCTAACTCAGTTTCAAAATCAAAAAAGTAATCCCCCATGAGCTCCCAGTCTCCTGAATAGATACTCAAGACGTAATGCTTAGTACGTTCAAATTTGGTTTCTCCAGCGCCTGATTCATTGATTTTCGAACATCTAATATTTAAATCACGGTTTGGATCGTATAGCAGGAATATGTTTTTCGAGCCTTCTTTCGGCAAGGCCCAAACTGTCCACTCTGTTCCCCATGGGACAATCTCGCTTGGGAGAAATTTGAAAGCAACTGAGGATTTGGCGATTAATCTCTCCTGAAGATTAAGCTCCTTTAGTACAAACAATTCTTCGGAATACGGCCAAGCAAGAGTAAAAACACCTCTTTTATTATCATAAGCACCCAAAAGCTGAGTGGCTGTCAAATCACCTCCAAAGATTTCATATCCATCAGGTATTCCAAAATCGCTATTCTCAATCTCACCGGTTTCGATATTTATCCTAGTCAACCATGACTTGTAATCTAACGGAAAACTAGATCTCATTTCACCTGGACCCGAATTTCTTGAAATAGAAGAAAGATGTGAGGGGTCTTGGCCAATTTGAACATACGAATCTTTATAGTACATCAAACCTTTTCGTCCTTCTATCCTCACCATAGTTTCCAAAGTTTTAGGAAGATCTAGTTTGGATTTTACTTCAGCGATCTTTGAGCCTGTAGAATCATAAGTTGCTATCCAGCCAAGTGAATTCACTGCCACAAATTTATTGAGAGAAATAGGCAAAAAATATGCACCTCCTTTCATTGCATCAGGTCCTTCGGAAGGGATTACAACTTCATGCTCTACTTTTGCAGTTAGTAGATTTAAGAAAACATAGGCAGTCCCTTTATCTGATCCAGCTCTACGTGTGTATACCAAATACTCATTCTCAGAATCCTCCACAACTGTAAGGTTAGTAAACTCTTTGGTAAGCGAATTTTTTTCAAGAACTAAATCTCCTATAATCAACTCCTCCAACTTCCCCTGATAGATTTCTTCCGGACTTTTTTCAGTGCATGAAAAATTGATAAAGACAAAGCAAAGCAAGAACAACAGTTTCATTCACTTACGAGATTTTAGAAGAGTAACTAAAAATAAATAAAATCTCCCGCTAAGGCACTAAGTCGCAAAAAAAATAAATAATAGAATTAAGCTAGCACTTTAAGCCGCGCTCTCCGCGTAACCCTCTGCATCCTTAGTGGTTAAAACAGAAAGCCCCAGATATAAATCTGAGGCTCTTGAAAATTGAATTTGATTATTGATCATTGAAAATCACTCAATCTTCCCCCAAAAAAGGGTATCGGTAATCCTCAGGAGAAACAAATGTTTCCTTAATCGTACGTGGAGAAACCCACCGTAGCAAGTTGATCATAGAACCGGCTTTGTCGTTGGTTCCCGAAGCTCTTGCTCCGCCAAACGGCTGCTGTCCTACCACTGCACCTGTTGGCTTGTCATTGATGTAGAAGTTACCCGCGGCATTTCTAAGTTTGGTCGTTGCCAATTCGACCGCATAGCGATCCTGAGAGAATATCGCACCGGTCAGGGCATAAGGTGAGGTCTGATCTACCAACTCCAACGCTTCTTCGAACCGCTCCGAATCATATACATAGATAGTCAACACCGGGCCAAAGATCTCTTCGCACATCGTGGTGTACATTGGATCTTGAGTCACGATCACCGTTGGTTCGATGAAGTAACCTTTTGACTTGTCATATTTACCCCCTGAGATGATTTCTACAGCAGGATTCGCTTTCGCATTGTCAATGTACCTGCCAATTTTATCAAAAGACTTCTCGTCAATCACCGCATTGATGAAGTTGGTAAAATCTTCCGTTCCGCCCATTTTCATATCCGCAAGATCTGCCAACAAACCTTCTTTCACTTCACCCCAGATATTGGAAGGGATGTAAGCACGTGAAGCGGCAGAGCATTTTTGGCCCTGGTACTCAAAAGCCCCGCGGGCAAGACCTACTGCCACAGCCTTGGGAATTGCAGATTTGTGGGCAATTACAAAATCCTTCCCACCGGTCTCGCCGACAATCCTAGGGTAAGATTTATACTGCTGTATGTTTGTACCTATGGTTTTCCAAATATGTTGGAATACGCCTGTAGAACCGGTAAAGTGAATCCCAGCAAAATCAGGATGCTTGAAAATAACATCTCCGACAACAGGTCCATCCACGTAGATCAAGTTGATCACACCGGCAGGAACACCGGCTTCTTTGAACACCTGCATCAGGACATTTGCAGAGTAAATCTGCGTGTAAGCTGGCTTCCATACGATGGTATTTCCCATCATCGCGGCAGACGCAGGAAGATTCCCTGCAATAGCGGTAAAGTTGAACGGAGTCAGCGCAAACACAAACCCTTCCAATGGCCGCTGCTCCAGCCTATTCCACACGCCATTTCCTGAAACAGGAGGCTGTTGTGCATAGATTTCAGTCATGTATTGCACATTGAAGCGCAGGAAATCAATGAATTCACATGCTGCATCGATCTCTGCCTGCATTGCGTTCTTGGATTGACCAAGCATGGTTGCTGCATTGATTTTGGCGCGATATGGTCCTGCCAAAAGATCGGCCGCTTTCAAGAAAATGGCTGCCCTTTGTTCCCAAGCCAGGTTTTCCCAAGCTTCTTTGGCACCAAGTGCAGCATCTATCGCCTGCTCTACGTGGGAAGCATCCCCTTCATGAAAATAACCCAACACATGCTGATGGTCATGAGGAGGTGACATTTTATGTGTTTTGCCTGTTCTGACCTCATCCGAACCGATATACATCGGCACATCAATCTGTTGTGATCTAGCACTTTCTAATGCCGCTTGCAATTCCTTTCTCTCGGGACTTCCGGGAGCGTAAGCTTTTACCGGTTCATTTACCGGAGTGGGTACATTAAAAAAACCTTTGAGCATAATATCTGGGGTTATGGTTTTCTGATTTGCCAAAGATAACCAGAAGGTTTTATTGGCGGGTGAATATGGGATAAAAGAACCCCAAAGCAAGTCTTCTAGTTCGCTAAAGCCGACGTTCATGTCTCCTATGTTGAAAACCGCCCACAACGACAATCATTTAAAGAATGTCTTTCAGTTCTTTCAAATGTGAAATAGTATAGGTGGGCTTTAAGTGGATAGACTTTCCGAGCGGATTGAAAAAAACCTGATCTATACCTGCTCCTTGCGCACCTTGAATATCGGAAACGGGACTATCTCCTATCATAAGACTATTTTCCTTCCTTGCACCGGCTTGCTCCAATGCATACTGAAAGATTTTCGGATCGGGCTTCTTGTATCCTGTAGTCTCAGATGTCACGACCAACTCAAAATAATCACTCAAGCCTGAAGAATTCATTTTCTTAGCCTGGCTTTCATCAAATCCATTCGTGATCACATTCAGCTTGTACTTAGGCTTGAGGTACTCGAGAATTTCTATCGTATGGGGAAATAAGTGAGGCTTGCTGGAAGTCCTGTGCATAAAGTCTCCCTCGAATTCTTCCGGAATTAACGCATCCATAACTCCCGCATGCTCAAAAATTCTTGGAAAACGGGTTGTTCTAAGCTCTTCTTTGTGCATTTCTCCTTTATCATAAGCATTCCAAAGTTTGAAGTTCACCGCATAAAAGGATTCTATAAAAGATTGAGAAGACAGAATCCCCAACTTTTCAAGTTTGTAATGAAGGAAGAGCTCGGAAAGGGACTCTTGGACATTTCGATCGTAATCCCAAAGTGTGTGATCAAGGTCGAAGAATAGATGTTGGTAAGTTTTCAAGAGAAATTAACGTCGGTATTGATTGTTCTGTATTTTATTGATCGCAAGCTCTCTGTTGGATTTTAGGATTTCGAAAGTTTCCTGATCCTTAAGGAGACTCGGGTCTTTTTGTATGAACTTAAAAATCTGCTGAATGATTTCCATGTACTCCTCCAGTATGTAATAAAAAACCCACTGATCTATCCGTTTGCTTCCAAGAAGCCCCGCGTTTTTCAGATAAATGAGATGCCTACTCGTCTTGGTCTGCGTAAAATCCAAAATCAATTCAAAATCTGAAATCGAAAGCTCTTTGTTGAGCATAAGCAGGTGAAAAATCCTGACGCGAGGCTCTTCTGATAGCGCTTTGAATATTCTAAGTCCGTAGTTTAAACTGATATTTTTTAGCCGCATTTGTAAGATTTAACGGAGTTTATGAGGGGAAAATAAAATAATCACCCGAAATTAGGGTAATATCGCATTAGAAATAACAATCTGTCGTTCTATAAAGTCCTCTAATTTGTGAAGAATTCATTACTCCTTAGCGCCACCTTTGTTTTCCTAATCGGAATATTTTTCTCATCACATGAAGTGAAAGCTCAAGATGAACAAGAAAAAAAAGTAATCCAACTTTCGGGTATTATCCTTAATGCCGACAGCACGGATGCTGTGGCAGGAGTGAACATTTATGTCCCTAAGAAAGGAAGAGGTACCAGTTCAGGACGCTTTGGTTATTTTTCTATGCCTGTACTGGCAGGTGACTCCGTAGTTTTTAGCTTTATCGGGTTGAAAAAACAAACGTTCAAAGTACCTGATACAGTTGAAAGCGATAGAATCAGTTTGATCCTTACCATGCAAGTCGATGAAATTGCTTTGGCAGAAATCGAAGTAATGCCTTATCCAACTGAGGAGGAGTTCAAGCAAGCAATAATCGCACTGAATGTAGTGGATCCTATGTCGATCTCCCGTGCCAATATGAGTCCGGAGATGCTACTCCGCTGGGCTGAATCCATGCCTGCCTCAGCGAACGAAAACTTCAGATACTTCCAGCAGGGACAGGCTATCCAAAACCAGGATCTCTATGGTCCGAGAACACTCAGGCTTCTTGATCCATTTGCCTGGGGGCAGTTTATCCGGTCTATCAAACGGGGCGATCTGAAGAAAAAGGATTAAGTGGTTAAGTTCCCGCAAGGGCGTAACGTCTGATTTTGTTTTCTCGCGGCGGCGCGGCGTTTTATGTCCTTGTAGTTTTGAAAACCTCAAAGGCTTGAAGACTGTGTAGCAAATTCCGCTCGGTAAATTAGAGTTTGAGGGAGGATTAAGCTGTGCGTGACACGAGCGGTGAAGTAAGCACTTTGTAGAATCCCACGCAGTCTAGGTAAGCCCAGTCCAATGTTTCCTCTTGCGGCGGTACAGCGAATGATTTCGATTATTCTTGACCTCAACTATAAGTTGTTCGCCACTCTTTTAATCCCGTCTTTTAACAGGGCTTCGTTGAAATTCAACAATAAGCCTAATTTCAATTTAGTAAGGCGCAAGTAGGTCAATAATTGCTTTGCATGAACAGGGAGAAGCATTTCTACAGATTTCACCTCGATAATAACCTTGTTATTGACAATAATGTCAGCTCGAAATCCTTGGTCCAACTTCATGTTATTCCATAGGACAGGAATTACAATTTCAGTCTTTACATCAAGACCTTTGGATTTCAATTCATACACAAACACAGCTTGATAAACAGATTCTAGCAATCCTGGACCTAGCCTTTTGTAAATCAAAAAAGCTATATCTACAATTATCTTAGAAATTTCATTTTCATGCATTTGAAAATAATTTTCACATCACACCAAATTACAAAAAATTGCGCCTTTGCGCCATAGCGGGAGATATAATTTTTACCGCGCCGCTGCGTCGCTGCGAGAACATACATTTAAACCTAATCTATCTCTGGCAGCACCCATTCTTCCAGCACGCTGGGAAATCTCATCATGTCCTCTATCGCTGCCACTGAGCGGGGAGCATCCTCTGAGAGATTTACATTCCCATCTGCAGTGATCAAAATATCATCTTCAATCCGCACTGCTATTCCCCACCATTTCGGATCACAATCAGAGCCCTCCGGAATATAAATCCCGGGTTCTATGGTAAAAACAACACCTTCTTTCAACGCATCCCTAGTTCCCCTATCATGTACATCAAGGCCAATGTGATGACTGGTACCATGCGGGAAATACATATGGTTCGCACCTTTTTTGATAATTCCAAGATTTGCCAACCCCTCGTCAATGATTTTACGGCCTGCAGCATCGATTTCCTGAAAAGTAGCCCCGGGCTTGGAAAGTGCTATACCTGCTTCCTGTGCTTCGTAAACCAACTCATAAATGGCTTTTTCTTCCTCATTGAATTTGCCATTGATAGGAATCGTACGAGTCACATCAGCTGTATAACCTCTCCATTCTGCTCCCAGATCCATCAGCAAGAGCCGATCGCTCAAATCACGCTTATCATTGTCTATGTAATGTAGAATACAGCCATTATTACCTCCACCCACAATGGATGGGTAGCCTACCTCTTCCGCTCCGTAGCGCTTATATATAAACTCATGCACTCCCTGTAGCTCACGCTCAGTCATCCCTACTTTCGCTGCCTTCATTACTTCTATCTGACCTACTGCGGAGATTTTTACAGCTTTCTTGAGTAGGGTGATTTCCTCAGGTGTCTTTACTTCCCGAAGTACATCCATCATGCTTCCAAGTAAAGCAATATCCAGTTTTTGATCAGGGATTTGCCCCTTCACCACCATCCTTTTCTCAGGTGATTCTGCATTCATATAAGAGTTAATCAATGGATCTTCCATCATGTCAGGATATTGATTACCGTATCTCTTCAGCATTTGAACTACTAGATCAGAAGTCTCCAAGTCTGAGTTTTTGATCATGTTATATATCTGCGCACTCACTTCATTGAGTTTCTCAGGATAAGCGACAGCGGTCTTAAATCCCTCCACCATCTCAATCAACGGCTGGTTAGCCCTACTTTCTTCTATATTTTCTGAAAGACTAAAAGTCAAAATTTTGTCAAAATCCTGAAGATTAACGCCTGACTTAGCCCCAAATTCAGAATTGAGCAATGCCTCTTGAATGCCCAATACTTCTTTCATTCCCTCTACTCCCAACCGCTTACCGTTCCACATTTCCGCCCGAGAATCTCTATTCTGCACAAAAATCTGTTCATTGACCATTTTACCATTTACTTGCCGCTCTTCACTGTAAACTACCAAAACTGAATTTGGCTCACGTAATCCCGTCAGATAGAAAAAATCTGTATTGGGATGATAGATGTAATCAACATCATTGGTTCTGTTCTTTACCGGATTATTAAAAAACACGGCCACGGAATTTGCCGGCATAAGTTTTCTCAATTCATCCCGTCTTTGGCTGTGCCACTCCGGGGAGAGCCCATCATTAAAATAAGATTGAGCAAAAGTACAGGTAGTGATTACTGCCAATAGCAGAGTCCAGATTGTCTTTTTCATAAATCATGTGGGGTTAGAAATCTAATGTCCATTCTTTTGACCATTTAACAAAGTCTTAATCCACAGATAGCAGCATATCCTTATCTTTGATTATTAAAAAAACCAAAACATGAGAAAATTCGGGATTGTATTTTTGCTTTTCATTTTGGCCACAGGCCCCATGCTTGCCCAGTCGCAAGCCGACAAGCCTAAACTTGTCATCGGTATCATTGTAGATCAAATGCGACAAGACTACTTGTACAGATTCTCAGAAAGATATTCAGACGGAGGATTTAAGCGGATAATCAAGGATGGCTTTATGATGAAAAACGGCCATTATAATTATATCCCAACGTACACAGGACCGGGTCATGCATCAATCTATACAGGAACCACTCCCGCTACTCACGGAATCATCGGCAATGACTGGTACGCAAAGAGCTTGGATCAAATGATCTATTGTGCAGAAGACACTACGGTGACTAATATCGGTGGTTCTGCCGAAAATGGCTTTATCAGTCCCAGAAACTTACTCACCACTACCGTAACTGACGAACTTCGAATCGCAACTCAAAAGCGCTCCAAAGTAGTCGGTGTAGCGATCAAAGACCGTGGGGCGAGCCTACCTGCGGGTCACTTAGGTGATGCCTATTGGTTTGACAGCAAGACAGGTGATTTCATGACTTCGTCTTACTACTATGATAAATTACCGGAGTGGGTGATTAATTTCAACGCTGAGAAATCAGTAGACAAGTATCTCTCCCAAACTTGGAATACGCTTTATCCTATAGACACCTACAAAGAAAGTATTGCTGACGATAATAAGTTTGAAGGAATTTTCTCAGGGAAAGACTCTCCTACTTTTCCGTATGACTTAAAGGAATTAAGAAAGACCAACGGAGAATTTGGATTGGTTTCTTCCACGCCTTTCGGCAATACACTAACCTTGGATTTTGCCTTGGCTGCACTCGAAGGCGAGCAATTGGGCATGGGAGAAGATACAGATTTCTTGGCATTGAGTTTCTCCTCTCCTGATTACATAGGACATAGATTCGGCCCCCAATCCAAAGAGATCGAAGACACATATCTTCGTTTGGATCAAGAAATAGAGAAACTTCTTAATTATCTGGACAAAACCTATGGAAAAGACCAGTATGTAGTATTCCTAACTGCTGACCATGCGGTAGCAGAGGTAGCCACGCACATGATCAGTGAAAATGTGCCGGCAGGAAATCTTCGTACAAATGAGGTGGTGGCAGAACTTCTGAGCTACATCTCTTCGAAATACGGAGAAGGCGACTGGATCAAAAACAGCTCGAACGGGCAACTTTTTCTAAATCATGAATTAATTGGAGAGAAAAAACTGAACCAAGAAGATTTCGAAAATGAAATTGCCCAGTTCCTTTTGAAATTCGAAGGCATCAAAGAAGTGTATACCGGTGCTGCCATGAGAACGAGAGAATTCACTACAGGTAATGCGATGCGTCTGCAAATGGGATATAACCATAAAGCATCAGGTGATATTCTGATGGTTCTGGAACCTGCATGGCTCGCCGGTGGAGACAGAGGCACCTCACATGGTACAGGTTATACTTATGACACAAATATCCCAATGTTGTTCTACGGATGGAACGTGCCCGCAGGGGAAAGTTCCCGTCACGTCTCGATCACCGATATCACACCTACCTTGTGTATGATGCTGAACATCAAGCTTCCAAACGGGTCTACAGGTTACCCTATCTTGGAAATCACAGACAATAAATAATCGATTAGTTTTTCTTTATACAGCTGTAAAAACAACTAAATATACAGCGTATCTAAGTACAAAAGCCTCGATCTGTGGAGATCGGGGCTTTTTCGTTTTCGCTTACCCAGGATCAAAAATTATAAGTTGAGTTACTCGGTCCAGCTCATTGGATAACTTTCATCTACAAATTCAAGCGCATCGGTAGTAATCTGAAGTGATTTGAAGGTATCCAGCATCACGGCGTATTCATCTGTGGCTTTTGCTCCTATGGATTTCTCGACTGTGCCGGGATGCGGACCATGTGGCAAACCTCCCATATGCAGTGTAAATGAACCTCTGTCTATTCCCTTTCTGCTCATAAATTCCCCCTCAGCATAATACAACACTTCATCAGAATCAATATTGGAATGATTGTATGGAGCAGGAATGGATAAAGGATGATAGTCAAAAAGTCTAGGCACAAACGAGCAAATCACAAATCCCGATGCTTGAAAAGTCTGATGAACAGGCGGTGGCTGATGAATTCTTCCCGTGATCGGTTCGAAATCATAGATTGAAAGTGCATAAGGATACAAATACCCGTCCCACCCCACAATATCCAACGGGCTACGTGCGTATGAATACTGATGAAGCATGCCTTGCTTCTTGATCTGTACGAGGTAATCTCCTTTCTCTTTTTCTATATGAAGCTCATGTGGTGGACGAATATCCCGCTCACAATACGGGGAATGCTCCAGCAGCTGCCCCACATCGTTTCTATAGCGCTTCACCGTTTCTATAGCTCCGGATGATTCTATAATAAGCAATCTCAAAGGCCCCTTTTCTTCAAATTCAAAGCGATAAATCGTCGTACGCGGGATTACGATATAATCTCCTTTGTGAACTTCAAGCTTTCCAAACTGAGAATATAAGATTCCTTCTCCATCATGCACATAGACCAATTCATCTCCATCGGCATTTTTGAAGTAATAGTCCATTTTCCGATTTCTAGGTGAGCAAATCCCCATCATCACATCAGAATTCATCATGAGATTTCTTCGCGCAGATAAGTAATCTTCACCGGTAGTGTCCACATCGGAAGTCTTCAAGTGAGTTTGATTCAACCCATGCGCTGTAGCAGGCTTCCAAGAATATGGTTCAGGCGTGCCAATGGACTTAACTTCGTTGGGATTATGAATATGGTATAGCGTAGAGTAAATACCTGAAAAGCCTTTGGAACTCACTACTTCTTCTTTGTAAAGAGTGCCGTCGGGCTGACGGAATTGAGTATGCCTTTTAGGTGGGATAGTTCCCAATCTATGATAGTATGCCATTTCTTTTGGGTTTATTTCTTTTCTTAAATTTAAACAAACTATCAAAAGGACTTAGCCTATCACGGAAAAATGATTTCACGGGCAACCTGAAAAAACGGACATAAAAAAAAACGGCTTGCGCCGCTTTTAACTATTCTTGGGTTAATTTTCCTCGAAGAACTCTCGTTTGATTATATCTTCAGCTTCTCCTGTCCGCTTTTGGATTTTCCCCAGCAACTGATCTTCTTTACCTTCCACATAAGTCAAATCATCGTCGGTCAATTCCCCGTACTTTTCTTTGAGCTTACCTTTCAAGATATTCCAATTGCCTTTTAATTTCAAGTTGGTTGCCATAATACTAGTGGTTTAAGTTTTTATTTTGACTAACTAGTATTTTGCAAAGCGCATACCAAACAAAGCCCAAAATGAAGTCCCTCCTCTCTTCCCTGCTCCTAGTATTTTGCTTAAATCTACCCTCACAGGCTCAGGAAGCACGATTAATATGGTCAGATGAGTTCTCAGAAGAAGGCCTTCCTGATCAAAAAAAACTGGACTTACGATGTGGGAGATCATGGCTGGGGAAATGAAGAATTGGAATATTATTCACAAAACGACCTTAAAAATGCCCGAATTGAAATATGTGCGGGTTTATGACAAAAGACCCCATCCATGATATTTTAGATGGTAATAGTAAACAAAATTATATTCAATAATTTTATGCTTAGTTTAAAATAGAAAAACCGAACAGCCTCCTAAAACCAGTAAAAAACGACAGACCCTAACTATTCAATCATGCAAAAACCTGCTTTTAAAAAAAGAAAAATCACGGCCCTTGTGGTCATTGGTTTATTGATGCTTTTGATTTATGGTAAAAATCTCACAGAACGCCAAGCCTTCAAAGACATAAGCAGTACCTTCAAGGAAGTCTATAATGACCGTCTGGTGGTGGAAGGATATATATTTAGGATTTCTGAAAATTTATTCCGAATCCAAAAACTAGTCGATCATTGTGACATCAACTATGATTATTCGAAAGTAGTAAATGAAATAGCCGAAAGAGAGAAGGATATCATGGCAATAGTGGAGGCTTTTGAGAAAACGAACCTTACAGAAAGAGAAAACCAATACTTGACCGATTTCAGAAGTATCATAGAAAATGACCTGCAGATAAAAAATTATAGCCTGCTTTATTCAGACTCCTCCGGTGTCAATATGGAACAGGTACAACTCTACGATCAAAAAATAAGCAAAGCCCAACAAGACCTTGATAATTTGAGTAAAATCCAGCTCGAAGAAGGAGAAAAATTAATCAACAAAGCCAGCATCATCATCAATCGATCCCAAATCTGGTCTCAATTTGAAGTGGCTTTGTTGATCATTTTAGCACTCGCAGTGTATTTTCTACTGTTTAGAAAGAAACGGGCTAACAATTAATTTACACTTTCAACTTGCTTAAATAAGCTGCGTTCTTGGCTGCTGCCTCCATAGGGGTAGTCCCTACAAATCTTTCTTGCTCAACTACGAAATACTCCATTCCGTATTTCTTGGACTTCTTGATTATTTCTGCATAAGGAATCTCTCCGGCGCCTAGTAGCACGCCGCGGTCGTGTGCATTTCCTCCTTCAGCTTCAGCATCCTTCACATGACAAAGTTTGAATCTGCCGGGGAATTTGGCCACGTACTCTAACGGATCATAGCCCGCTACGTATGCCCAGTACATATCCAATTCAAAATCCACCAAATCAGGGTCTGTATTTTCAATTAACACATCCTGTGGCAACTGACCCTCAAGCATTTTGAAGGTATAATCGTGATTATGGTAGGCAAATTTCACTCCGTGAGACTTCAATGTTTCACCGGCATCATTGAATCTATCTGCTATTTTTTTCCAATCGTCCACAGTCTTTTGTGCTCCGATATATGGGCAAATCAGGTATTTCATCCCGACTTCCGCCGCCTGCTCAGCCTGTACATCCAGATCCTTGAAGACATTGGCATGAGAGGAAATAAAATCAACCCCGATCTCATTCAACAAACTTTTGCACTCTGAAGGCTGCATACCCCAAAGGATCCCTTTGCCACCATCAAATCCTTCAAATTGCTTGTATCCATATCCAGCCAGTTGGCGCATGGTTCCTGAAGCATCTTTTGCCATCTCTTCCTTCACTGAGTACAGTTGAAGGCCAAACTTTGAAAGTTTGGCTTTTGCAGGATTCAAAACACCATTCTTGGCTGAGGCAAATTCAAAGGGGAAAAGTACGGCCCCTGCACCAAGCATTGCCCCCATCTGGAGGAATTTTCTTCTAGGTTTATTCATAATAAGCTGGCCTACCCTTGGTAAGGGCAGGCTATTTATATAAGGTTAGATTGATTAAATAGCGAAAGCTTTGTCTCCTTTATTATAAGGAATGCATGGATCGAATCTTCCCGGTGTTTCCACAAAGTTCAGTGCTTGACTAGCCCCAATTTCTGAGGTAAAATAGCCGAGAACAGTCAAATCACGAAGCATATTAATCACCTGCGGGCTTCTATCCTTTCCGCTGGATTTGAATTCATCATACATTCCGTTCAAATAAGTAAGTCTTTCCTCTGCCGGCGCGCCTACAAAGTCCTTTCCGTTAGCAGATTTGAAGTCTTTTCTCAATTTATTCAGCCCGTCAACAAATGTTTTTTGGCTATCTCCGTCATAGGTATCTTTGACCATCATCACCATAAACGATCCAATTCCCACGGCTTTAGCACCGGGCGTATCGGTCTCCGGGATAATGGTATCTCCCAACTCGTCCAAGAAAGCAATATCATCGGGATCAAAGTCCAGCCCTTCAATTTGGTTTTCCGGGGCACAGCCTGTCATGATCGCCGTAGCGCCGATCATCGTTCCTCCCATCATTACCATGACGCTTTTCAAAGCGTCTCTTCTATTCATAGTCATAGTCTTGTCTTTTACGCTTAGAGGTTTTGCTTTTTCAGTTCATCCACAGCGAAAGCTGCCGCTCTTGCCGTCAAAGCCATGTAGGTAAGTGATGGGTTCACCGCTGCTGCCGATGTCATGCAGGCACCATCAGTCACAAATACGTTTTTAGCTTCCCATACCTGGTTATTCCCATTCAAAACAGAAGTTTTCGGATCACGTCCCATTCTTGCTGTGCCCATTTCGTGGATCCCCTGCCCGAAGGTATATCCTGCATCGTACTGATTGATGTTTTTGAATCCGGCCACTTCCAGCATCTCTGCTGCATCAGCCATCATATCCTTACGCATTTTTATTTCATTCTCTTTGATCTCAGCATCCATCACCAATGCTTCCATTCCCCACTTATCTTTCACAGTATCGCTTAGCTTGATCGTGTTCTCATGATAAGGAAGAATTTCACCAAAAGCTGTAATTCCCATAGACCACGGTCCGGGTTGCGTAAGCGCTTCCTTCATCGGTGCACCAAAATTCAATTCGGCTACATCACGGCTCCACCCACTACGGCTAGCTCCACCCTGATACCCAAACCCCCGAAGATAATCCCTCTTATCACCATTGACATTTCGAAATCTTGGAATATAAAGCCCGGTTGGTCGTCGTCCAAAGTAATATTTGTCATCGTATCCTTCCATAGTACCACTCGCTCCCAAACGGAAGTGGTGATCCATGACGTTATGTCCAAGTTCTCCTGAGCTACTTCCCAGGCCACCCGGCCAAACATCTGTCGCGGTACGCATCAGAATAGCGGTAGAGTTGAAAGCAGAAGCACAAAGGAATACGATTTTCGCATCGTACTCAATAGTTTCATTCGTCTGCCCGTCCACTACTTCTACACCCGTAGCCTTCTTGGTGTCCTTATCGTAAATCAGTCTTCTCACGATCGACCAAGGCCTCAATGTCAGGTTTCCTGTAGCCTGTGCCGCAGGCAAGGTGGAAGCTTGAGTACTGAAATACCCGCCAAACGGACACCCTAATGAACACTTACTTCTGTACTGGCAACCAGGTCTACCCGGTAGCGGCTCAGTAATATTAGCCGGACGGCCAATAGTCCATGTTCTCGCTCCTTTATAGTGCTCTTTAATTTTTGCAGCACCATCTTTTTCCACACAGTTCATCGGCATAGGCGGCATAAATTCACCGTCAGGAAGTACGTCCAAACCATCTTTAGAGCCTGACACCCCAATGAATTTCTCTACATAAGAATACCAGGGAGCAATATCCTTGTATCGAATAGGCCAATCTACCGCCACTCCTTCTTTTACATTTCCTTCGAAATCCAAGTCAGAAAATCTATAGGATTGCCTACCCCAGAGTAAGGACCGTCCACCTACTTGATACCCTCTAAACCAAGTAAAGGGCTTTTCTTCTACATAAGGAGATTCATCCTCATGTGCCCACCAATCAAGGTTCAACTCATCCAGCACATAATCTCTTCTGAGGTTTGGATGCTTTTCTATAAGTTCTTGCGTATCTCTTCCTCTGTGCGGTATCTCCCAAGGCGGGAGAGTTGCACTCTTATAATCCTTGATATGCTCAACATTCGGCCCTCTTTCGAGGAGCAAAACTTTTAAGCCTCGCTCTGTTAATTCTTTTGCAGCCCATCCGCCGCTTATTCCAGACCCAACTACGATTGCGTCATATGATTCATTTGCCATACCTATGGATTTTATTTTTCGTTTTTTGTTTAGACATCACAGATCTGAACTCCCTGAGCCAATGCCGCCATTTTATCCTCAGACTTTGGAATAAATTCATGAGAGACATAGCCTTGGAATCCCGTAGCCACTATCGCTTTCATAACAGCAGGGTAGTAAATCTCCTGGGTATCATCCAGTTCGTTTCTACCCGGATTTCCAGCAGTGTGGTAATGCCCAAAATACTGATGATTGTCCTGTATACTTCTGACAAGATCTCCTTCATCTATCTGCATGTGGTAAATATCGTAAAGCAATTTGAAGTTTTCACTTCCCAACCGCTTGCATAGCTCAACGCCAAAAGCAGACTTGCTACACAAGTAATCTTTGTGATTTATTCGACTGTTAAGAAGCTCCATTTGAAGGATCACTCCATGCTTTTCAGCCAAAGGAATCAATTTTTCCAAACCTATCTGGCAGTTTTTCAAGCCAGTCTCATCATCCATTCCTCTCCTATTTCCAGAGAAACAAATAAGGTTTTTGTAACCTGCCTCGGCTACTTTAGGAATCATTTCAGTATAATTTTTAATTAATTGCTCGTGATATTTCACCTCACCAAAACCGTCTTCAAGACCAATTTCAGCGCCGTTGCACATAGACGAATCCAACCCGTGCTTCTTCAGGATATGCCAATTGTTTGGGCCTATCAGATCTATGCCTTTGATGCCTATTTTCTTCGCCTCCACGCAGAAATCTTCCAGACTATAATCGCGGAAACACCAGTGGCAAACACCATGGTTAATATTCCCTTTCAATTCGTAGGGTTTTTCTTCTTTCATTTTGAATGAAGAAAGGGTGCTGAATGCAGCGCCGCCAAGCAAGACTTTTTTGAAAGATTCTCTTCTTCCTGTGTCAATAGGTTTGGTCATGAGGGGGTTTTATTGATGTGAATTTATTTGTTCTTTCTTGAAAAGAGCCATGAAAAGTAGCAAAACCAACACAGAAATACCAGCAGGAATTAACCAAATTGATTGCCAAAGATGTATTCCGTCTTTATTTGTATAAAATTCCGAGATTAATCCTGCCGCCCAAAACCCCACCAGCATTCCAACACCGTAGGTAGCCAGAGTGATTAACCCCTGCGCTGAAGACTTGTATTTAGAGCCGGCATGCGAATCGGTATAGATCTGACCACTTACAAAGAAAAAGTCATAACAAACCCCGTGTAACCCAATGCCTATCAGCAACATCCAAACCCCTTCCTCTGCATCTCCAAAAGCAAAAAAAACATAGCGAACTGCCCAGGCAATCATGGCTACCATCAAGGTTTTTTTGATCCCAAATCTCAAAAAGAAAATAGGCAGAGCAAGCATAAACACCACTTCTGACACTTGTCCCATTGCCATTTTTCCTGTGGAATTCTCCAAGCCTATCTCTGTAAGAAAAGGGCTGGTATTTTGATAATAAAATGCCAGAGGGATGCAGATCAGGATCGAAGAAATAAAGAAAACCGCATAATTCTTATGCTTTAACAATCCCAATGCATCCAACCCAAGCACTTCAGAAAGTCTGAAATCCCCGGCATTCCCGGCCTGGGGTGGAGTCTTCGGAAGCGTGAAGCTAAACAACCCCAAAGCCAAAGAGCTGGCAGCTGCCATGAGCCATGTATTTCTCAACAAGCCTTCCTTCAATCCTTCCTGACTATCCCAAGACAAAAAACTGATCAATAAACCGGCTGTGATCCAGCCTATCGTTCCCCACACACGGATCCTAGAGAATTCTTTTGCGGGATCCTTCATCTGATTAAAAGAAATTGAATTTACCAATGCGAGGGTAGGCATGAATAAAATCATATATATAAGGAGTAGTGGGAAGAATCCTGAGAATTCCGTGGAATTGTAAAGCAGGTACATCAACCCGGCTCCCAGTAGATGAATGACTCCCAGGATCCTCTGTGCATGAAAGTAACGGTCGGCAATCAATCCAACCACAAATGGGGCGATAATCGCTCCGAATGATTGAGTGGAAAATGCAAGAGAAATATCCTTATCATTTGCAAGAAGATTTGATCCCAAAAAAGTCCCCATCGTCACGAACCAAGAGCTCCAGATAAAAAACTCCAGAAACATCATAATGGACAATCGTAGCTTGGTAGTGCTTTTCATCTGTTTATATTTTGATTTTTAATGGTCAGATAGCCTGTCCCGTCCGCCGCGGCGGATCGGGAGAATCTCGCACGGCGAATAATCATCCCTCTGTGTGTCGTCTTCGACTGCTCGATTTCATAAATTTAAACTCAGAATTAGGTAGTGTTTGCTTGAAAGGATGGTCCAAAGTTTAAAGTTTAGCCAATTTGAAGTATTTTAGGCCGTTCAAACAACTTCCCAAAACAAGGGCTTCTCAGCAACTGACAAAGCCACTCATACCATGATGGAGCTATCGATCAATTATTCTATCAATTCACTTGAAGAGCGAAGGTTTTTCCATTAGGAATCAATTATTTCAAGCATTTAATCCTGAATATAACGTCTTTTTCCAAATGTCATCCTCACAGAAATTAAAAATAGGACTCATAGGCGGCGGTCCGGGTTCTTTCATTGGAGCTATCCATTTAAATGGAGCCCTGATGGACGGAATGTTCGAGCTGGTATCCGGAGCATTCAGCTCAAATCCCGAAAAATCAAAACAACGGGGTGAAGAACTCATGCTAGATCCGGCAAGAGTTTATGCCAATTATGATGAGATGTTTGCCAAAGAACTGGAACTTCCCGAATCCGAGCGAATGGATGTAGTCGTAATTGTGACCCCAAACAATGTGCATTTTGACCCCACTGTTAAAGCACTCAAGTATGGCTTTCATGTGGCACTGGACAAACCGCTAACTCTCAATTATGCAGAAGCAAAAGAACTGTATCATATAGTCAATGCTTCAAAGAAAAGATTTCTCCTAACCCATACCTACTCCGGCTATCCGATGATCAAGCAAGCCAAGCAAATGATCGCTGAAGGGCACATAGGTAAAGTGCGGAAAGTCTACGTAGAGTATCCTCAGGGATGGCTTTGGAAGCTACTGGAATCTGAAAACAACAAGCAAGCAGAATGGCGTACTGACCCAAAAAGAAACGGTTTGGCAGGATGTATGGGGGATATTGGTACGCATGCATTTCATATGGCTGAATATGTTAGCGGGGAGAAAGTATCCCATATCTGTGCTGATCTTTATATAAAAGTTGAGGGTAGACCTATTGATGATGACGGTGTGGTACTTATGAGATTCGAAAATGGGGCGTCAGGAGTACTTATGGCATCTCAAACGGACACCGGTTCGGAAAACAATCTCAAAGTTCGTGTCTATGGAGAGAAAGGCGGACTAGAGTGGGAACAGGAACTGAACAACACCCTAATCGCACGCTGGCCGGATGCACCGGATCAGATTTTGAGAGCCGGAACAGGATATCTGGGCTCACTGGCTAATGAAAACATCCGAACTCCCGCCGGTCACCCCGAAGGATATGTGGAAGCGTTTGCCAATCTGTACAGAAATTTCGCAAGATGCATCTATGCTGAGCGAGCCGGAGAAACTCCCAAGCAGGAATGGGAAGATTACCCCGGAATAGAAGACGGAATCAGAGGCATGGCTTTCATAGAGCATGTATTGAAAAGCAATGAGTCTGACATTAAATGGACACCTTTTGAAGTAGAAAAATAATTCTTAAACCTAATAATTTAACCTCAGTAAAATGAAGACAATCAAAGGCCCGGCGATCTTTCTCGCCCAATTTATTGACGACAAAGAACCCTTCAACAACCTGAAGAACATTTGTAACTACATGGCCGATCTAGGCTACAAAGGTGTACAAATCCCGAGTTGGGATGCCAGAATGATAGATCTGCAAAAGGCTGCCGAGAGCAAAACGTACGCAGATGAAATCCTCGGCACAGTGAAAGAGGCGGGTTTACAGATCACCGAACTTTCCACGCACCTGCAGGGACAATTAGTAGCTGTTCATCCGGCATACAACGAATTATTTGACGGCTTTGCTCCTGCCAATCTGAAAGGCAACCTGCAAGGCAAAACCGAATGGGCAGTGCAACAGTTGAAATATGCGGCAAAAGCTTCCCAAAACATGGGACTTACTGCGCATGCTACCTTTTCAGGAGCATTGATGTGGCAGACAGTGTATCCTTGGCCTCAGAGACCGGCGGGACTTGTGGACACAGGTTTCACTGAACTTGCAAAAAGATGGACTCCTATTCTGGATGAATTTGACAAATATGGTGTAGATGTTTGTTATGAACTTCACCCGGGAGAAGATTTACATGATGGAGTGACATTTGAAATGTTTCTAGATAAAGTCAATAACCACAAACGTGCAAACATACTTTATGACCCTAGTCATTTCGTGCTTCAATGCTTAGACTATCTGCAATTCATTGATTTTTACCACGAAAGAATCAAAATGTTCCATGTGAAAGATGCAGAATTCAATCCTACAGGCAAGCAGGGAGTATATGGTGGATACCAAGGATGGGTAGAGCGGGCAGGCCGATTCAGATCACTGGGCGATGGTCAAGTTGATTTTAGCGGAATTTTTAGCAAACTTTCGCAGTACGATTACGACGGATGGGCCGTTTTAGAATGGGAGTGTGCCATTAAGCATCCTGAGCAAGGGGCTGCGGAAGGCGCACCATTTATTGATTCGCACATTATAAGAGTTACGGAAAAAGCATTTGATGATTTTGCCGGAATGGGTGCGGACGAAGCTTTCAACAAAAAAATACTAGGGATCTAATTACTCAATCAATTTTAATATCCAATTTAATGAAAATCACAAAACCTTTAAACCTTGCCATAGTAGCTCTGGCAGGACTTACCTTTGCTTGTGGCGGTGATAAAACCTCCGAAACCACTTCAGTTCCTGCTGCCGATGCTCCGGCAGCCGCTCCTGAGAAGGAAATCAGTCTAGAAGAAAAATACCAAGACAACCCTATTTACATCAAAGGGCTAGCTAAACTAAAGACCTCTGACTGTACCTCCTGCCACATGGTAGAAAGGAAAATTGTAGGCCCGTCTTATGCTGATGTAGCAGCTAAATATGAGAATACTGAAGAAAACGTCAACTTATTGGCACAAAAAGTAATCGATGGTGGTGTAGGTGTATGGGGGGAGATCCCAATGCCTCCGCATCCTACCTTGAGTATGGAAGATGCCAAAGACATGATTAGCTATGTACTCCTTTTGAGAAAATAAGATGAAATCGAGCATGGCGCAAGCACCACAAGGAGGATGATTGTTAACTATGTGAGATTCCAGCTGCCCTTTGAAAAATCAAGAAATAAACACATGAAATCGAGCATGTCGAAGACGACACACGGAAGGATGATTATTCGCCTGGCGAGATTCTCCCGATCCGCTGCGGCGGACGGGACAGGCTATCTGACCTCTTAAAACAAAATATAAACAGATGAAAAAACACTATATCATCGTCGCCGCACTTGCAAGTATACTTGCTTCGTGTTCCGGGGAAAAAGCTATCGAAACAGAAACTGAAGAAGTAATTGTGGCAGAAGCTCCAGCAGAAGAATGGATAGATCTATTTGCCAACAACGATTTCTCCAACTGGCACAAGTATGGTGGAGGAGAGGTAGGCAATGCCTGGAAAGTCGAAAATGGTGAAGCATACCTTGACGCTAAAAATAAAGACGGCTGGCAGACAGGTGACGGTGGAGATATCGTCACAAATGAGGAATACGAAAATTTCCACCTAAAATACGATTGGAAAATCGCCCAAAATGGAAACAGTGGCGTAATCTTCTATTCTCACGAAGCTCCCGAATATAAGTATTCTTGGAATACCGGTATGGAAATGCAGGTTCTGGATAACGATGGACATCCTGACGCCAAAATCGTCAGCCACAGAGCCGGAGATCTGTATGATCTCATCGTAAGCAGTGAAGAAACGGTGAAGCCTTATGGAGAGTGGAACTCAGCTGAGATCATTGCAGACAATGGAAAGCTGGATCTCATCCTTAATGGCACTACAGTGGTAAGCACTACACTTTGGACTCCCGAGTGGGAAGCATTGATTGCAGGCAGCAAATTCAAAGACATGCCTAACTTCGGCACCTACAAGAAAGGCAGAATTGCGCTACAAGATCACGGTGACCTTGTTTATTTCAAAAACGTGATGATCAAGAAGCTTTAATCTACTCATCTCACAAATAAAAAAAGAGTCCTGCACTGATGCAGGACTCTTTTTTTGTTAAACCGAAACTAAAACTAAGAATCCTTCCGTGGTATTGGGTTTTAGAACCTTAAACCCGGATTTTGCATTAGGTTTCGTTAAGAGACCATTAATTACAATAAAATCAGGCTGTTTGGAGACTGAGTCCGCCGCGGCGGATATGGTGAAGTCGAAAACTGCAACGCAGTGACTGATTTTGAAGCAATTATTGGTCGCAATAGAAATGCTAATGCATAATGCGGGTTAAAAGTAAATGGAACACTATTTTTTTTGCCCCATTATCTATATGCTGGATAAACTTTCGCCTAAGCACATTTTATATTTCAGTCCCATCTTTTAACTCGGTCTTTTGAGTTATGATCCTGATCTGGTCATCTAATTCGTTGGCTGAGGTCAATAAATAGTCCAGCAGTTTGCTTTGTGACAATTCTTCTACAGATGTATTTTTGATCAGATCGATAAGTCCCATGATCCGAGCTAGTGGTGCTCGGATTATGTGAGATTGTAACCATGCGATTTCCCGAAATTGCTGGTTTTGTTCTTCAATAGCCATAATCCTACTGACTTTCTCAGTGTTATCCAGACAAGCGCCAATCATTCCAAGTATTTCTCCGTTCGGATCAGATTTGCGCTTAGCCCAAGACCTTAAATAACGTACTTCACCATCTGGACGGACAATTCTTTCTTCGAAATCGGTATCCTCTCCGGTACTCAACACATTTTCAATTATCTCTTTTACCCTAGTCCGATCATCCGGATGCAGCAATTCAAGATATCCTTCAAAGGTCGCTTTGAATTCATTTGGATTCAATCCGTAGATTGCATACAAGGCAGGCGACCAAGTGACAATATTATGCTCGATATCCCAGTTCCAGTTACCAAAATGTGCGAGTTCCTGACTCTGTAGCATCAGCAAATTCTTCTCGATAATGATCTCTGTGTTTTGTCTGTTTTCTAGTATGACTTGTAGCAATGCTGTCGCACGTTCCATCACTCTTAGTTCATCTTCAGTTGGTGATTTGGGTTGACGGTAATACATTGCCAGCGTAGCTATCACCTCTCCTTCAGTACCGATTACAGGATTTGACCAGCATGCCATCAATCCATGCATAAGAGCAAGCTCGCGGTAACCTATCCACTTAAAATCAGTAGAAATATCAGTAACAATGATCTGTCGTTTTAAAGCTGCAGCAGTGCCACAGGATCCCACATTCTCACCGATCTGTACGTTCTCAAGGGAAGCCATGTAGGCACCAGGCAAGGAGGGAGATATACCATCATGCAAGCGACCATTTTTGATTTTCAGAATTGAACATTGCATCATAGGAAACAATTCTTCGAGCCCTGCGAGATAGCATAAAAGCAATTCATGAAGGGAATTATTCATATTCAGCCGAAACACATTTTTTTCCAGCTGCTCCAGAGCGATTAGCCTTCTAAAGGCTGTGGTTTCAGTCCTAATTCCACAAAGAAAAGGTTGAACATCCCTTTCAGTGATAAAAGAAACTGTGTCCTTAACCCATTTGATATTGTCATCCGCACTAATCATTCTATATTCAAAAGAATGGATTTTCCCAGGGCTGTCATTCAAATTTCGGTATTCAGACACCACCCCAATATCATCGGGATGAATGCGACTCTCCCAAAAACCAGGTGTGTCTGTCCACGTTTCCTGCGGAAAACCTAAAATATGCTGATTAGGATCTCCGATGAAATTAAATAGTCGCATCATTGAATCAGCTTCCCATACAATTCCTCCCATAGATTTCAGAAAAGAAAGCAATTGTTCGGAGTTATTTTTCATGATGAATAGAATACGTGTCGTTACTAGCCAAGGAGTAAGATACTAAAATGAATTAATTTACAATCAGACCTTTAATTTGTCTTAATCTTTATTGAAAGAGATCTTGATGACCAAGCCGGAAGCAAGGATTAGGACTCAGATTGAGCTTTATCTAGACTAGTAAAAGTGGGCTGGTTTATTAAAAAAACCGACAATCCTCTTTGAAAAACATGAAGGATTGATGAGTTATTTATGCTGTGTACAAAACAGCTGAGATCATTGGTGAGATTGCGAAAAAAGGTTAACCATTGAAAGGCATATTAAAACTTCTATTTCCGGATTTCATCTTCTTGATTTACGCTTGGCTGATTGTAAATCCTCGAACGTTTCTTTATAAATCAGCTTCCAGGGAATTCCCGTTGCAGTAAATTTCAACTGCCCGACGTTGTGCTCCTACATATTCCTTTCTAGATTTGAACATGCGCCTACATAGAACTTGTTCAGCTCTTCAGAAAAGAGAATGTAAAGAGTTGCCATGTTAAGTACCAGTTGGCTAAAAATAAGAAAAGCAGCCCATTTGGACTGCTTTTTTGTGATCCCGCTGGGGCTCGAACCCAGGACCCATACATTAAAAGTGTATTGCTCTACCAGCTGAGCTACGGAATCAAATACTCAATAAAATAAAAAGCGGAACGCAATTCCGCTTTTAAGAAGTGATCCTGTCAGGACTCGAACCTGAAACCTACTGCTTAGAAGGCAGTTGCTCTATCCGGTTGAGCTACAGGACCGGATAAGTAATGTCAATAAATCTTTAGACTACTGACAAAACAGAAATAAATAAAGTCGGGGTGGCAGGATTCGAACCTACGACCTCCACATCCCAAATGTGGCGCGATACCGGGCTACGCTACACCCCGAAACTTTCTTTTTAACTCCTTGTAAGTTAATTTCTGTGATTATTTTTGATGACGTGCGCCTTGTCATTTCTGTAATCATTCTGTGATCCCGCTGGGGCTCGAACCCAGGACCCATACATTAAAAGTGTATTGCTCTACCAGCTGAGCTACGGAATCATATTATTTCAAGTGAATCTTTTTCCACTTAGGTATTTTTATTTCTTGACACCAACCCTGCACCCTCCCGATAGCCATCGGGGATGCTCTACCTCCCTATAATCATCAGGGAGAGTGAGACTAGTTAGTTCTGAAAATTTTCAGAAATTTTAACTACTTTCCGGTGATCAAAAACCTTTCAAATTGACTCCCTAGCCTTGCTTTTTGCCAGATCATTGCCGTAATTGGACTGCAAAAATAAGGGGACAAATTTTAAATGCCAAACGTGAAATCAATCTTTCTCACAAAACTTTTGATATTTTTATCGATATCAATACAAAGTATTCATTGTCAAGCAGATGTAATTGATCTAAAAAAAGCAGATTCTTTGTTTAATGCCAGAAGCTACAAGGAAGCAATGGAAATCTATGACTCTAACTATCAATCCGGGATTTATTCCCCGGCAATGTTGCTAAAAATGGCCTTCATCACGGAAGGTATTGGAGACAAAGAACGAGCTACTCTTTTCCTGAGCAAATACTACGATCTAGATCCTAATCCACAGGCAATAACCAAGATTAAAAGTCTAACTGGCCAAAGTTCCCTAATAGGATACGAAGTAAGTGATGCACAACGATTTCTTATTTTTCTTACTGAATACCAGGAATATATTGTAGCCGTTTTGGCGATTTTCCTTGTGGTTTCTATTATACTAAGTTGGATCACCGGCAGAAAATCGGAGAAGACTCAAACCTTCTGGCCAACTATTCTACTTATCATCTTAATCTTCTTAGCCAACAATTTCCTGAACGGCCCCCGAACTGGTCTTATTACCAGCAGTCCTACTTTTATTGTAAGCAAACCATCTGCTGGTGGTGAACTGATAGACAGGGTAGAACCCGGACATCGAGTGAATATCAAGTCCAGCAAGGATATCTGGTACGAAGTTGACTGGAAGGATAAAAGTGCATACATAAAGAAATCAGATGTTACACGAATGTAAGTCCATTTGAAAAACACTAATGGAAATCACTTTGCTATTCCTTCAAAATATGCTGGTTGTTGGGACATGAAATCAAGCATGCCGAAGACGACACACAACTTGTCCCGAACTTGCTTCGGGAGAGGGATGATTATTTACCATGCGAGATTCCATGTGGTCTTTGAAAAACAAATTATAATCACATGAAAAAACTAGTTGTGCTTTTTGGGCTTGCGCTTATATTCTTTTCCTGCAAGACATCTCCTTCAGATGAACATTTTTATGATCCGGGGATCTCGGTAGAACTGGCAAAATTCAGAAAACAGCAACTAGCGAATATCCATTACAAACTGTCATTTGATATTCCTTCGAGGAAATCAGATCCAATTCCTGCACATCTAATTTTGGAAGCTGAGCTCAGTGACCTCAGCCATCCCTTGATCTTGGATTTCCATGAGAAATCATCCCACTTACTTTCCTTGAAAGTGAACGGTCAAGAGAGTGAAATCGCTCATAGGGACGAGCACATCATCATTCCTGAGGAGTTGCTTAAAAAGGGATTCAACTCCATTGAGCTTGATTTCCTGGCAGGAGAGCTTTCGCTGAATAGAAACGGGGATTTTCTCTATACTCTACTGGTTCCTGATCGGGCAAGAACGCTTTTCCCCTGTTTTGATCAGCCAAATTTAAAGGCAAACTACACATTGACCATCAGTGCGCCTACCGCATGGAAAGTCTTGGCAGGAGCACCTGAAATTGGGGCTGATAACAAAGGTGAATTCACCACGCACCGCTTTGCCAAGTCTGATTTGATGAGTACGTATTTATTCTCCTTTGTAGCGGGGAAATTCGATCTGGCAAAGGCTGATTCCGGCTATGCTCAAACAATGCTGTATCGGGAAACGAGCGCTGAAAAAATAGCATCCAGTATCCCCGAAGTATTCCGTCTCCATCAGAAGGCTAAAGAATTTCTAGAAAACTACACTGCTTATCCTTTTCCTTTTCAGAAACTTGATTTTGCCACGATTCCGATTTTCCAATATGGAGGAATGGAACATGTAGGAACGATCCAGTATCGGGAATCCTCTCTTTTCTTGGATGAAAATGCAACAGACTCCCAGCTGCTAAGCCGCGCAAAACTTATAGGTCACGAAACCGCTCATATGTGGTTTGGAGATCTGGTGACGATGGATTGGTTTGATGATGTGTGGATGAAGGAGGTTTTTGCCAACTTCATGGCCGGCAAACTAGTCAACCCCGCCTACCCCGAGATTAATCACGAGCTGTTATTTCTAACCAATCATTATCCTGCGGCTTACGGAGAGGACCGTACACTAGGGACCAACCCAATCCGTCAAAAACTAGCCAATTTAAAGGACGCGGGATCACTGTATGGAAGCATAATTTATGACAAGGCTCCGATCATGATGCGCCAATTGGAGACAGCCATGGGTGAAGCAGCATTTCAAAAAGGTATTCAAGCATACATCAAGACCTATGCAAACGACAATGCGACATGGAATGATCTGATAGCGCTTCTGGATGAAAATACAGAAATGGACCTTCACCATTGGAGTGAAGTGTGGGTGAATCAATCCGGAAGACCAATCCTTACCGACAACATTGAACTCGCTAAGGACGGAACCATAAGTTCATTTGAAATTTTCCAAAAAGCCGAAGATGGCTCAGACAAAATATGGCCTCAGCTATTCGAGATTACACTCTTTTATCCTGACACCAGCAAGACCTTGGCTGTTTCTATGACAGGTAAATCCCTGAATCTGAAAGAAGCTATCGGCGAGCAACGACCCTCAGGAATCCTCTACAATAGCAACGGTCTTGGATATGGGGTTTTTCCCATTGACGAACAATCGCTAGCCACAATCCCAGACCTTGCAGATGAGGTGATGCGCGGCCAATCATACATCAACTTATATGAAAACACCCTTTCCGGAAACATAGAACCGATTCTGGCTTTTGAGACTTTTCAAAAAGGAATAGCAAGGGAAGGAAATGAAATTTTAGCAAGTTTGATTTCTTCTGAACTCAGCGCGATTTTCTGGAAATATCTCACGGTAGACCAACGGAAAAAAGTCCTTCCCGGCTTGGAAGTTCAATTATGGAATCAATTGCAAACAGACCTCCCCACCAATCTGAAGAAAACTATCTTCTCTCTATACAGCGGAATTGCTTATTCCGGGACCGGTCAGGATCGACTTTATAAAATCTGGAAAAGGGATATCGAGATCAAGGACCTAAAGCTCAACCCTGACAACTTTACGGATCTGGCTATGACGTTGGCTTTGTATGGACATGCTATGTCATCTGAAATCTTAACCGAAGAACGGACAAGAATAAGCAACCCGGACAAACTTGATCGCTTCGATTTTCTTCAGCCTGCCTTATCCCAAAATGAAAAAGCAAGGGACACCTTCTTCCAATCGTTCCGCAACGTGACTAATCGGGAAAAAGAGGCTTGGGTCTTGTCCGCCTGTGGCTACATTCATCATCCATTGCGTCAGCACTCGGCAATTAAGCATGTCCCATTGGCACTGGATCTGCTGGTGAACATTCAGAAGACCGGAGACATCTTTTTCCCAAAACGATGGGCATCGGTTACGGTGGGACAATACACCTCCCCTGAGGCTGCCAAAATCGTTTCAGGCTTTCTAGAGGTAAATCCGGATTACAACCCTATCTTAAAAAACAAAATCCTTCAGGCAACGGATGATTTGATACGAGTGCAGAAGATAGTAAAGCAAGATTAAATCACATAATTATCAGGAATAAGGTCTACTCCTTCATTTACTTCCTTATAAAGCTGCAAGACCAAAGTGGCTTCCAAGTAGATCCAGCTTCAGGAGAAGCAGGATAACGCCCACCATAAAAATTGCGTTTGGATATCACTAACCCATACCCACTGCGAAAATCACCGTGCTCACTGTGGTTAAAAATAATTGCAGCAAAAAAGCCGCCCACTTACGTGGACGGCTTCATTATATGGGTTTAGCAAGACTTATTTGCTAGCAATATAGCTAACCAAGTCAATTACTTTATTGGAGTAGCCCCACTCGTTATCATACCAAGAAACCACTTTCAAGAATTTGTCAGAAAGCTGAATACCTGCACCTGCATCGAAGATGGAAGTTCTTGCATCTCCAAGGAAGTCATTAGAAACGACATCATCTTCAGTGTATCCAAGAACACCTTTCATGGTAGTCTCAGAAACTTCTTTCATTTTCGCACAAACTTCAGCGTAAGTAGCCGGGTTTTTCAATCTAACTGTCAAATCTACAACGGAAACATCAGGAGTAGGAACTCTGAATGCCATACCGGTCAATTTACCGTTCAACTCAGGAATCACCTTACCTACCGCTTTAGCAGCTCCGGTAGAAGAAGGGATGATGTTCTGACCTGCGCCACGTCCACCTCTCCAGTCCTTCGCAGAAGGTCCGTCTACAGTTTTCTGAGTTGCAGTAGTCGCGTGAACTGTAGTCATCAAGCCTTCCTCGATTCCCCAGTTGTCATTCAATACTTTGGCGATTGGAGCCAGACAGTTTGTAGTACAAGAAGCATTAGACACGAAAACCATGTCAGAAGTGTAAGAATCTTCATTCACACCCATTACGAACATCGGAGTATCATCCTTTGAAGGCGCAGACATTACCACTTTTTTCGCACCCGCATCGATATGGCCTTGTGCAGTTTCTTTAGTCAAGAAAATACCGGTTGATTCGATTACATAGTCAGCTCCTACTTCACCCCACTTAAGGTTAGCCGGGCTTTTCTCAGCAGTGACACGGATACTATTTCCATTTACTACCAATTGACCGTCCTTCACCTCTACAGTGCCTTTGAAGTTACCGTGAGTAGAGTCATACTTCAGCATATATGCCATGTAGTCTACGTCGATCAAGTCATTGATCGCTACTACCTGGATATCTTCTCTTTCTTGTGCAACTCTGAACGCCAAACGTCCGATTCTACCGAATCCGTTGATTCCAACTTTAATTTTGCTCATTGTTATTTTGATTTTACGTATAGGTTTGATTCCTAAATCTCCCCTTAGAGGATATGCCTCTTTTGGCCAAAAATCTCTGTGGGATGGCTAAGTTATTACATTTATTTGGCTAGCCCAAACTATCTGGCAATCCAATAAAAGCCAGATTAAATACAATCGATTTCGGTGATTATTTTTTTCTTAAAAATTCTGAAAAATCTCATTTTACAATGCTTTTGCCTATTTTGAAATCTGAAATAAGCAATTTTTAATGTTTGAAAAAGCTATAATCGAAACCGCAGGATTTACCCGGGCAATACATTCTATTTCCAGAAATTTTGGTAGCACTCAAATCCAAAGAGGCTCTGCCACCTTGTTTTTCGTAAACCAAGAAGGTTATGCCCTGACTTGCAAGCATGTGGCCCAGTGACTGAGTCAAGCCGATAAGATCAACCAAAAATACACCGCGTTCCTTCAGCAAGGCAAAGAACTGAGCGGAGGGCAGCGCTCTTCCTTAGCCAAAAAACTGGAACTGAAAGCCGATGCCACCTCCGAGATGCGTATCACTTTTGTAGATTGTGTGGATCAGATCAAAAACATGAAGTTTTTCATCCATCCGGAATACGATCTAGCGTTGATCAAATTTGAGGGGTTTCAAAAAACGCTATTCGCCAATACTCCCAAATTCAAAAAGGATCATTCTGAAATCAATCCCGGAGCGATGCTTTGTCGACTGGGATTTCCATTTCCCGAGTTCTCAAACTTCCAGCTAAATCAGCAAAATCAATGCTTGGAATGGACAAATAGCGGAGCCATGCGCTCTCCCAGGTTTCCCATCGAAGGGATGCTGACACGATTTTTGGGAGATAAGAAAGGGAAAGTCTATGGAATCGAAATGAGTACGCCTGGTCTAAGAGGTCAAAGCGGAGGACCTCTTTTTGATGCTTCGGGAAAAATATGCGGTATGCAAAGCCAAACCAAACATTTGCACTTGGGATTTGATATAGAAGAGAAAGCGATCATCGCCCATGGTAAAGCCAAAAAAGTAAATGACTACGCATTTATTCATTTGGGGGAATGCATTCACGTATCAGTGATCAAGGATTTTATGCGGGATAATAAAGTGGATTTTGAGGAGGAGTAATCTGATTTCTGAATCACGGTTATTGGATTTGGTGATTAAAAACAGATTTTATTTCTTCTCATCTAGTTGTGCGGCTAGAAATAAAAAAAACCGGGTGAAAACCCGGTTTTTTTTATTGTAAAAATCGATAATTATACCAATTGTGTCAGCACATCATTTAGCGTAGCGCTTGGCCTCATTGCCTGAGATGCCAATGCTGCATCCGGTCTGAAATACCCTCCGATATTCACCGGCACACCTTGAGAGCCATTCAATTCGTCTACAATTGCAATTTCTTTATCAGCCAAGGCCTTTGCAATCGGAGTGAATTTGGCTTTCAATTCCACATCTTTATTTTGCCCGGCAAGCGCTTCCGCCCAGTATAGTGCGATGTAGAAATGACTTCCTCTGTTATCCAATTTACCTACCACTCTTGCAGGAGACTTATCATTTTCCAGCCATTTTCCTGTTGCCTGATCAAGCGTTTCAGCAAGAAGCAAAGCTTTGTCGTTATGGAATGTTTGACCCAAATGCTCTAAAGAAACAGCCAATGCAAGGAATTCTCCCAATGAATCCCAACGCAAGTGACCTTCTGTCACAAACTGCTCCACATGCTTAGGGGCAGATCCACCTGCTCCGGTCTCAAACAACCCTCCGCCGTTCATCAACGGTACGATAGAAAGCATCTTGGCCGAAGTACCCAATTCCAATATCGGGAACAAATCCGTCAAGTAATCTCTCAATACATTCCCTGTGACAGAGATCGTATCCATCCCCTCTTTGATGCGAGCCAAAGAAAGGTTTGTCGCCTCCACAGGTGAAAGTATAGAAATCTCCAATCCCGTCTGGTCATGATCCAACAAGTATTTATTTACTTTTTTGATCAACTCTGCATCATGTGCGCGCTGAGGATCTAACCAGAAGATAGCAGGTGTATTGGAAAGTCTTGCTCTGGTCACGGCCAGCTTTACCCAATCCTGAATAGGTGCATCCTTTGTCTGGCACATTCTCCAGATATCTCCTGCTTCCACCTCATGTGAGAAGATTTCATGTCCTTTTTGATCAAGCACTTTTACAGTACCTGCATAGGGGATTTCGAAAGTTTTATCATGAGAACCATATTCTTCAGCTTTCTGGGCCATCAGACCCACGTTAGGTACAGAACCCATCGTAGATGGATCAAAAGCTCCATGCGTGCGGCAAAAATCAATCGTAGCCTGATAAACCCCTGCATAAGATCTATCCGGAATGATCGCTTTGGTATCTTGAAGTTTACCGGCCTTATTCCACATCTGACCTGAAGTCCTGATCATCGCAGGCATAGAAGCATCGATAATCACATCACTTGGCACATGTAGATTGGTAATCCCCTTGTCGGAATTAACCATAGCCAAGTCCGGACTATCTGCAAGGCAAGCAGCAATATCTGCCTCTACCTCGGTTCTCTTCGGAATAGAAAGTTTATCCAGATTGGAGATCAAGTCTCCGAATCCATTATTCACGTCAATTCCTACCTCGTTGAAGCTAGCAATATGCTTGGCAAAAACCGGCTCAAAGAACACTTTCACCGCATGTCCAAAGATGATAGGATCAGATACCTTCATCATTGTAGCTTTCATATGCAGAGAAAAAAGAACACCTTGGGCCTTCGCTTCGGCTTTTGCTTTTCTTAGAAATGCTGTCAAAGCTGCAATGCTCATGGTGGAAGCATCTATCACTTCACCTGCCTGAATCTTCAAGCCTGATTTAAGGATCTCTTTCCTGCCGTCCGCACCCTGCAATTCAATAGAAACAACAGCCTCATCAGCCATGGTATGGGATTTTTCGCTTCCGTAAAAATCACCTTCCGTCATACTGTCCACATGAGACTTGGAGTCTGCCGACCACTTACCCATAGAATGCGGATGCTTCCGTGCATAAGCTTTCACCGCTTGGGGAGCTCTACGATCTGAGTTTCCTTCACGGAGTACGGGGTTCACTGCAGAACCTTTGATTTTGTCGTATTTACTTTTAATATTTTTTTCCTCTTCAGTTTTTGGCTCTTCCGGATAATCAGGAAGTCCATATCCCTGCGACTGAAGCTCCTTGATCGCAGCTTTTAGCTGAGGAATTGATGCAGAAATATTCGGAAGCTTTACGATGTTGGCTTCTGGAGTTTTGGCAATATCACCCAATTCCGCCAAGGTATCCGGCAGCTGCTGCTCAGGAGTCAGAAACTCTGAGAAGTTGGCGATGATTCTGGCAGAAAGCGAAATATCACGGCTCTCTACCGATACTCCGGCAGATTTGGTAAATGCTTCTACAATGGGCAATAGGGAATACGTGGCCAAAGCCGGAGCTTCATCAGTCAGCGTATAAAGGATTTTTGGAGTTTGGTTACTCATGGTTTTAAGAATTCAAAAAGGCTAGTTACACCCTGAATCTTCAATCGACCATTCTTCGGTCTTACTCATTTACTTTAAAATGGAATGGAAAAAGAGAAACAGGGTCTTAAAATATCGCGGCTAAAATACGGAAAATATCCTTGTTTCAAATTCCGCTCGCATAAAGTACTGACTGTCTGAAAAAAGGATTACTTGACCAAAAAATCATCTGCGTCCATCCACGCCGGAAATTTCTCCCGATAGCCATCCAATGCCTCCGCCTCTAAGGTCACTAGGGTGATTTTCTCGCTTTCTCCCAAAAAACCAAGCTGATTTCCTTTGAAGTCGTAGACGGCAGAATGTCCGTTGTAAGCTATTCCATTCCCATCCTCTGCCACTCTATTCACCCCAATGGAATAAGACAAATTCTCTATAGCCCTTGCCGGCAAAAGCGCATCCCAAGCGGAAACTCTCGCTGCCGGCCATGAAGCAATATAAAAAATAAGATCATAAGCTAATTCCCCATCGATCATCCTATTTCTGGACCAGACAGGAAATCTAAGATCGTAACAAACCTGAGGGCAAATCTTCCAGCCTTGCAAAGTAAAAATTGGCAGTCGCTCTCCCGCAGTAAAAGACTTTTCCTCTTCTGCCATTCTAAACAGATGCCGCTTGTCGTAGTGCTGAATCATTCCGTCAGGACTCACCCAAAGCAAGCGATTGTAAAACTTCCCATCCACTTGGATAATTGCGCTTCCAGTAACGGTGGCATTTTTCTGCTCAGCGATCTGTCGCATCCATTTGCAGACAGTGAGATTCATGGGCTCCGCAAGTTCGGCAGCATCCATGCTAAATCCCGTAGGAAACATTTCCGGCAGAATAATCAAATCCACTCCCTCCTCTACCCCCCAAAGCTTCTCTTCCAGCATAGCCAGATTGGCGACCTTATCTTTCCAATGAAGGTCAGTTTGTACAAGCGCTATGGTGAGTTCGGAAGCTTTGGTCATTTTAATGGGTAAATCATTCGGTAATCAGTGGATACCTTGCCTTTACTTACGTCAATCAACTTGGATTTCACCAATCGTTTCTTCAGACCTTTCAGGTAATCCACAAATAGAATTCCTTCCAAGTGATCGTATTCATGCTGGATCACACGGGCTGTCATTCCGGAGAACTCTTCCTCCTTCAGATTCCAGTTTTCGTCGTAATACTCGATAGTCAACGTCTCCGGACGCGTGATCTCGGCACGAACTTCAGGAATACTCAGACAGCCTTCTTCGAAGCTATAATCATCTCCATATTCATCCAAAATTACCGGATTTATAAAAGCCCGTCTAATCCCGACTTCTTCATCCTCTTCGTCCAGCATCAACGTGCTATCTATCACAAAAAGGCTAATCCCCTGATTGATTTGGGGTGCGGCCAGACCTACACCACTGGCATTATCCATAGTGGCAAACATATTCTTAATCAGCTCATCGAGTGCTGTCCCTTCGGTAATTTCTTCTGCCACTTTCTTCAATATAGGGTTACCGTAGGCAACTATTGGGTAAATCATCGTCTCTCTAAATAGGATTGTAGAATAATTGCCGCACTCACCTTGTCCAAGTTTCCGGCTTTTTCTTTTCTGTCTTTCTTCTTACTTCCCATGGAAATCATGCTCTGCATGGCCATTTTGGAAGTGAACCGCTCATCGACAAGTTCAATTTTTTTATCAGGAAAAGCCTTCGAAAGTCTATCCTTCATGGTAATCACTTTGGGAGTCATCTCATTGTCCTGACCATTCAATCTTGTCGGATAGCCCAGCACAAGCGTATCTACTTCTTCTTTTGCACAGTAGGTGCTTAGATACTCAAGAAGTTTGGAGGTCTCGATGGTTTCCAGAGGATTCGCCAATATTTTCAACGGGTCTGTAACGGCTAGTCCCGTTCTTTTAGTTCCCAGATCAATCGCAAGTATTCTGGGCATCAGTTTTTTCCCATTTTTTTACGAATCTGGCGCAGCGCTTCTCTTTCCAGCTCCACAGCCTTCGGAAAAAGAAGTTCGTCCTCGATTTTCGCGTGGATTTTAAGTTCGTGTTCGAAATTCTGCAGCTCATGGTAGAGCACTCTCATGGTAAGTGGGGCATCCGCCCCTAACGAATAATCCGTGGTCAGTCTTCTGATTCCTTCCATTTCATCCTCATGGATCTCATGCTGATCAGCCAGCAGATGAACAGGATCCCTTTCCAAAATCGTAATTGCGTCCTTCAACGAAAATCTATTTTCCTCGATATCCTGAAGTAACTCAATTCTCTTGAAAAGCCTGCTTTCCTCTTCATGTATATGATGGATAAAATCCTCCACAAATAGCGGAAACATAATCCGAAGATCCGCCATCAAGGATGCGAATTGGGGATCCGGTACTATTCCGGAGATGATATTGGAAAGAAAAGGCAATTCCTGTCGCACGAAATAGTAGTGCTTCTTTTTCAAGTATGCGACCAAAATTTCTATAGGGTTCAGGTAAAGCTCTTCGGTGGAAGGCTCCTTCCGCTGAGCCCATGATTCCAGCTCCGTAATCAACTGACTGGAATGCACTTTGTGTTTCTTGCAAACCAACTCAAGAGACTCCGTAGGATACTGATAAAAGCTGATTCCGAAATAATGCAGCACAGAAGCAAAGACATAGTTTTCAGAAACTAAGTCTCCCACCAGGGCCTTTTCAAAATCATCAACAGTTCGCATCTTGCAAAAATAATTTTTTTTAACAGAAAAAAGGGGAATAAATTGAGCCATTATACCTTCCCCTCGTATAAACATTTGTTAGCTTTATCAAATGACTCCTTAAAAAGAGGGTGAATTTGGGTAGTTTACCGTAACAATAAAGAAATATAACCAACTGAAAGAGAAAGCTGTGAGCGAGACAAAAAACACTAAATCCCAAATCAGACTTCCTATAATTTTGGCCTTGGCCATTTCAGCAGGAATTTGGATTGGGGCAACTTTTGCTGAGCCAAAAGGAAATCAAAATGATCTGAGGGCTGCACTTTACAAGCTCCAGGAAATAATGACCTATGTCAATAGAGACTATGTGGACAGTGTCAATACCAATGAACTGGTGGAATACGGCATCAACAAAATGCTTGAACACTTAGATCCACACTCAAGCTATATCCCTGCTAAGGATGCTTCTTTGGCAAAATCGCAACTGGATGGAGAATTCGATGGGATCGGTGTGGAATTCGGTATCATACGGGATACGATCTATGTGGTGGCTCCGCTGACCGGCGGTCCTTCGGAAGCACTTGGAATCCAGTCGGGTGATCAAATCATCCGGGTAGATGGAGAAAACGTAGCGGGTGTAGGAGTGACTAATCGTGATGTATTCGAAAAACTGCGTGGGCCAAAAGGCTCTGTGGTAGTGGTGGACATGAAGCGCAAAAATCAAAAAGATCTTATAGAATACAAGATAACCCGCGACAAAATCCCTCAATACAGTGTCAACGCCTCCTATATGGTCAATGATGAAATCGGCTACATCAAAGTAACCCGATTTGCCGCTACCACTTATGATGAGTTCAAAGCATCCATTACTGATTTGAAAAGCAAAGGGATGAAAAAACTCGTTATTGACCTTCAGGGAAATCCGGGTGGATACATGGGAGCAGCTATCAATATGGCAGATGAACTATTGGGAGAAAAAGCTTTGATCGTGTCCCAGGAAGGAAAAGTAGAGCAATACAATCAAAAAGCATATGCATTCAAGCCCGGCATATTTGAGGAAGGTTCTGTAATAGTTCTCGTAAATGAAGGTTCTGCATCAGCTTCAGAGATTCTGGCAGGAGCTATTCAAGACAACGACAGAGGATTGATCGTAGGGAGAAGATCCTTCGGAAAAGGTTTGGTTCAAATGCCGATTGATTTGTCTGATGGAGCGGAGTTACGATTGACGATCGCACGATATTTTACGCCTTCCGGAAGATCTATCCAAAAGCCTTATGGAGCCAATTACGAAGCTTATGAAAGAGATTGGGTTGCACGTTTTGAGCATGGCGAATTCTTCTCAGCGGACAGCATTAAATTCAATGACAGCCTGAAGTATGAAACCGTAAAAGGACGTACAGTATACGGCGGCGGCGGAATCATGCCTGATTACTTTGTTCCGTGGGATACTACCATGTCCTCAGCCTATGTGAGCAAGCTTTTCAACTCTGATTCATCTAGAGAATTTATTCTTGACTTTGTGAATGAAAACAAATCCAAATTTGAAAACATGAGCTTAGACCAGTTCTATACAGATTACACTGTGAGTGATGCTATGCTTGAGGAATTAGTAAAATATGGCACGAAAAATAAGGTGGAATTTGATCAGACGGATTTCAACAAGTCTAAAGATTATCTTAAAATCTTGGTAAAAGCGCATCTGGGAAGACAAATCTATGATGACAGCGCCTTCTACAAAGTAGTCAATGACATCAATGAAGTCTATCTCCAAGCCATCAAATTATTTGATGAAGCGGAGAAACTAGCCTTAGCTACTGATCTCCATAAAGAAGAGGAAGAATAGCAGGTAATTCTATAAGTTGAGAACAGGAAAGCATTCGTCCAGACGGATGCTTTCCTGTTTATTCTCTGCATTTATTTTCAATCTATTCTCAAATGCGCTAACATTAAGCTTTCCAATTAATTTATGATCCAAAAATCTATGAAAGCCCTATTCACCTTTATATTGCTAGGAATCACTATGAGTACTTTTGCCCAAATCAAAGTCAATCACATTGCTGTCCATGTAAGTAACCTAAATACCAGTAAGGAATTCTATCAGAAAATAGTCGGTTTGGAAGAAATCGAGGAACCCTTCAAAGATGGGCTACATGCTTGGTATGATATCGGAGGAGGAGCTGCACTCCATATCATCGAAGCACCGAATATTCCTACACAAATCTCCAAAGTGAACCATCTATGCTTCAGCATGCAGGACATGGATGCATTTATCAAAACTCTTCAAGACACAGGTCATCCCTTTGAGAGCTGGCCTGGAGAAAAGGGAAAAATCACTACCCGGGTGGATGGTATCCGCCAAATCTACATTCAGGATCCTGATGGGCTATGGCTTGAAATCAATGATGATTATTGACTAATAAAAAAATCCCGGACTTGCATCCGGGATTTTCTTTTAATCTTCATACACATGTTGTGGCCAGCTATCATTTCCCAGATTCACATCAGGAAGAAGTTTATCCGGATCGATTACTACAGACTTCACTTGCTTATCTGTCTTATGCAAGTAATTCCAAGTATCACCTCGCTGCCAGATTTCTACAGGTAGCATCTTGCGCTCGTTAGTACCGTCTTCATACGTGATTTCCAACTGCACCGGCATAGGCATATCACCTTTATTAGCCAGTACAATAACATAATTGCCTGCATATGGAATAACTGCATTTACAGCCAAGTCAATATTGCCTGTTCCATAGAACCATCCCTGCCAAAACCAAGACAGGTTTTCACCGGCTACATTTTCCATATGATTGAAGAAATCCGTAGGCTGAGGATGCTTGTAAGCCCAGGTTTTGATGTAAGATTTGAATGCATTGTCAAATCGCTCATGCCCCAGGATATATTCTCTTAGCATCAGCAAGCCGAACGCAGGTTTGTTATAAGCCAGCATTCCAAGATTATTGACATCCACTACATCCGGATACGTATCGATTCCTTCTCTGGTCTCGCTGGTGAAAAAATTCACATATCTACGGGTCTGGTTCAGCGTAGAAGGATACTCTCCCTCATTGAATGCCAGCGTACTGTAATGGTTAATAAAGGTATTGAAGCCTTCATCCATCCAGGCATACCGACGCTCGTTGGTACCTACAATCATTGGAAACCAGTTGTGACCGAATTCGTGATCAGTCACTCCCCAAAGCCCCTCGCCCTTGGCATTGTAGCTACAGAAGTTCAATCCCGGATATTCCATTCCTCCTATGTCTGCTGCCACGTTAGTTGCAGTAGCATACGGGAATTCAAACCATTTTTCTGAATAATGCTCTATCGAAGCTTTGCTATATTCGGTTGACCTTGACCAAGCTTCTACCCCATTGGATTCTTTGGGATAAACAGACTGTGCCACGATTTTTTTTCCACTGGGCAGGTTAATTTTCGCTGCATCCCAGATAAATGCCTTAGAAGTAGCAAAAGCCACATCTCGGCTATTTTGGATGGCAAAGTGCCAGGTGACAGTTCCATCTTGCTTAGGTCTGGTCAATTCTGTATTGCCTAATTCGTCCGCAGTAATCAGCATTACCGTAGTATCGCTGTCTTTTGCTTTTGCATAACGATTCTGAAGTTCTTTACTCAAAACTTCTTTTGGATTCAACAGCTCACCGGATCCCACCACGATGTGGTCATAAGGAACAGTCACTTTGTAATCAAAATCCCCGTATTCCAAGTAGAACTCTCCTGCTCCAAGATAAGGCTCCACATTCCAGCCTTCCACATCGTCAAATACGGCTACTTTAGGATACCACTGTGCAAAAGCATAAATCCACCCATCTTCAACTTCCAATCTTCCCATTCTATCCATTCCTTCTACCGGAACTTTGAACGAAAAATCCATAGAAACTGTCGCTGTACCTCCCTTTGCCGGGATTGGTTCGTTAAACCACACCTGCATTCTGGTATCTGACACGATGTGCTTGGTAGACACAGATCCTTTAGCACCGACTTTTGCCTTTAGATTAGTCACATCAAATCCTCCATCCGTATCGCCATTGTATCGATTCCCTTGGATAGGAGTAGTAAGTGTGCCGCGGGAATCTTCAGTAAATCTGTTTTGCTCCATTTGCATCCAGATGAAATCAAGAGTCTCAGGGCTATTGTTGGTATACGTAAGCGTAATAGCTCCGGAAAGTGTGTGCGCCTCTTCGTCCAGCGTCACCGCGATCTGATAATCAGCTTTATTCTGCCAATAACCAATGTTGGGTTTTCCGGAAGCAGATCGGGTATAGGTTCCTTTTCTGTCGATGAATTCACCAAATTCTTTTTGGTTGTTTTCTTTTACTTCTTGAGCAAAAGAATTGCTGATTCCTGCGAGCAATGCTCCGGCAAAAAGCAGCTTAACTATAATTTTCCTGCACATATTATTTATTGATTTAGTCTCAAAAGTAAGTATTGCGATTTTAAGCTCCAGTAAATTTTACAGGAGAGTAAACCCTTTAACGAATATTTAGAAAAGTATCATTATTGGAAAAAGCATATTTTCAGCCCACTTTTGAATTAGTATTACAACCTTTACCCATGAAATCGAGCCTGCCTACCGCCTTTAGGCAGGCATGATCCCGTACCTACGGTAACACACACTGGGATGATTATAATGCATGCGAGATTCTCCCGATCCGCCGCGGCGGATCGGGACAGGCTATGTGGCCATTGAAAGACAAATTATAAACACATGAAAAAACCAGTACTCTTAGTCACTTTTCTGGCATTAATTTTTGCTGCAAATGCCCAAACTGACACTACCACTCAGGATTTAGGTGAAGTGATGATCCAAGAAAACAGGATTCAGCTTCCATTTTCGAAGCAAAGCAGAAACATCTCACTAATCAGCAAACTCCAAATAGAAACCACTCCGGGCCGTAGCCTTCCCGAAGTACTGTCTTTCGTGCCGGGTCTGGATATTCGCCAGCGTGGGGTGACCGGCGTGCAGGCAGATGTAAGTATCCGTGGCGGATCGTTTGAACAGACGCTCATGCTCCTTAATGGCATCAAGCTAAGCGATCCTCAGACCGGGCACCACATGATGAATATCCCTGTTCCGTTGGTGAATATAGATAGAGTGGAAGTATTGAAAGGTCCGGCATCCCGGGTATTCGGCCAAAATGCATATGCAGGAGCTATCAATGTGATTACTGAGCTCAGTGATAGAAAATACGCCAGAATTCAGGGATATGCAGGCGACTTTGGAATGAAGGGGATTAATTTTGCAGGCTCTCTGCCTGTGGGAAACTACAAACAGAACCTTGCCATATCCTACGATGACTCAAATGGCCATTGGTATAACTCAGATTATCAGGTAAGCAATATTTTCTACGAAGGCGGGCTTGACCTGGATGAGAAGAACACCGTAAAAGGTATGATTGCCTACACAGACAGGGATTTTGGAGCGAATGGTTTTTACTCCAGCGCTTTTCCCGATCAATGGGAAAGCATACAAACGACCTTGGCTTCATTAAGTCATACGCTGACACTGAATAAGTTCTATTTGAATACCCGTGGATATTTCCGAAGAAACCGGGATGAATATGTACTCAGACGGAATGAGCCGGAATTCTATAAAAACAACCACACGACAGATGTTTTCGCCTTGGAAGCAAACGGTAATTTTGAAACCGGTCTGGGCACCACCGGATTTGGGATAGAAACCAGAAGAGAATCCATAGAAAGCACCAATCTCGGGGACAGGGAACGTACGCTGACCGGTATATTCCTAGAACAGATGATCAATTTTGGAACGAAAGTGGATTTACGTGCAGGAGTATATTCCAATTACTATACAGGTTATGGATGGAAGCATTTTCCGGGGGCCGAACTGGGCTTTCAAGCAACCAAAGAATTACGGATATATTCCGGCTATGGCATAAGTTTTAGAATCCCAACTTATACCGACCTCTACTATCAAGGCCCAACGAATGTCGGAAACGATCAGCTTGAACCTGAACAAGCGCAGAACTTTGAAATCGGGGCAAAATGGTCTAAATCGGGATTTTTTGCTGAATTGGTCTACTTCAACAGAAACACAGATAATTTGATCGAATGGACTAGACCTGATCAGGGGACTCCCTGGATGCCTCAGAATTTTAATAAAGTGAAATTCAACGGAATTGAAGCGTCTTTAAATTACCGTGTAAATCCGAATGGAAGGGCTCTTCAGATCAAGGAATTTATGGTTGCTTATAATTACATTGATGCAAATCTGATCAATCAACCCGGAATCGAAACACTATACTCTTTCTCAGCTTTAAAAAATCAAGTCATCGGAGGAGTACTTGCAGGTATAGGCCAAAAAATCGAATGGAACACCAAAATGAGGTATTTGGAAAGAATGGGCCAAGATCCTTATTATTTGCTGGATATGCGGGTAGATTATAACCGTGCCGGAAAAGTGGGATTCTTTGCGGAAGCTTCCAATATTACCAACACAGATTACCTAGAAGCAGGCACTGTCCAAATGCCGGGAAGATGGTTTAGGGCAGGCTTTATGCTGAATTTGGAGTAAAAAAAGTAGCTATTCCATACAAAGAGAGACTATTTCATGATTGAGACAGTCTTTTTTTTTGGGCAAAAAAAATCCCGAAGAATTCGGGATTGAATGTGGGAGTTGAGGGATTCGAAACCCCGACCCTTCCGATTGCATCGGAATGCTCTGAGAAAAGCCTGAGCTTAGATATAGGGTTGGATCAATTCGATTATTTTCTTTTTGCTTTTCCAAGCTTTTATTGTTCTTTCCCTTAGGTGGGCAGTTTTTTTTGTCAGGGTACTCTTCGGAATAAACCAGTTTCCAGTCGTTGGATTTGGAGGTGAATCCGCCGTGGTTGGATAGGTGCTTTCTCAGTCTTTTGGCAAGAGTTTCACAGGTATGCCCGATGTAGAATCTGTCGAGTAGGGTAGAGTGCAATATGTAAAAGTAACATGCCATAAAACAAAAAAATCCCGAAGAATTCGGGATTGAATGTGGGAGTTGAGGGATTCGAACCCCCGACCCTCTGCTTGTAAGGCAGATGCTCTGAACCAACTGAGCTAAACTCCCAATAATTTGACAATACTCACTTCAGAGTACAATAATGACATGTGAAAGTTGAGAGGTTCGAAACCCGACTCTTCCGATTGCATCGGAATGCTCTGAACCAACTGAGCTAAACTCCCAAGAGTGATATGCCATTTCCTCGTATGGAAACCTTATTGAATGTGGGAGTTGAGGGATTCGAACCCCCGACCCTCTGCTTGTAAGGCAGATGCTCTGAACCAACTGAGCTAAACTCCCATTGTGTCTCAAATGGAATGCAAAGGTAATTTCTATTTTCTTTTAAGCAAACACATTTTAACCCATCACACCTAATACACTGAAAATGAGAACGAATATTTCAAAAATATTTTCATCCTTACTTGATGGTCTATTAGATATCAAACCTACTTCCTTGAGCCAATGGCAAAATGGACGAATAGTTGAATGTATTTGTCTAGCGACGTATTTGGGCTGTTATAGGCAAGTATCTATTATCCACCAACATCCGCCTCAATGATGGAAAAGAAAACTGCTTATTTTTTAACAAGACCATTTTTGCATACAAACTTTTGATTTCGTCTCATGATTTCTAGGCTATCCTCTTACTCTATCCAACTTTCCTTATGGGTAACTGAAAATTGAATAATAAGATAGCTTATGATTTGCCATAGGTGTTGCGATTTTAGGTCACTTTAAGCCAATTTATACTTTGGAAGAAATCTATTGCTTGGCACACCATGCCAGAATATCAGGATAGAGCTCATATACTTTCTTGGAATTGCCATGCTTTTTGTACAGGGATATAAGTTGTCGGTTGAACGCTTTGAAGTTGTTAAATCTTCTCCCATCGACCATCTGTTCTTCCATCCGTGCAATAAAGGAATAAACTTCATACTCCGGATATGTATCAAGGCAATAAAGAGAAAAGACAGCCCAGGTCATATACTCATTGAAAGTCAGCACGGGCGAGCTGTACAAACCAGAATTTTCGCCCATGGCCCATTTCTCCTTATCCCCAAAAGCGTCGTTGATCTGTTGAGCATACATGTCTGATATAGGATTGACATATCCGTGGTCTATCTCTGTAAAAACCACACGGGAATTCCTCATCTCGTTTAAGAAGTTGTTTTTGGAATCAACCATCTTGGCCGGTGCAACGAACATGGAGATTTGCCTAAAACCGTTGTCCATATATGTTTGAGCCGAGTGTGCTCCATGGACTAATGGAGAAAAAGTGATATGGTAGTAATTGTATTTTTCGGGAAACTGTCCTTCAAGCCATGCCCACATTTTATCCACTGGGTTCAGCGCTTCATACATTTGTTTTAATGAGTCATAGTATTCCGACTGGCTTTTGTAGAACTCCCTGAAGTTGGTCTTCTCTGCAAAATCCATAAACAAGTCCTCGTTTCCCTCTATGGGATCAGGGTTGTTGGAAAAATCCATCTTGTAAATAATGCCTTTGTTCACAATCGAATCTGCATTTGTAAAGTTGTAACCGCAGGCATTCATTTTTAAAGCATAATAATAGTTATAGCTTTCGCCCCCAAGAACTTCAGTGATATTCCTGTTTATGGTTTCCAATAAAGGATGGTTGTTGAAAGGAAGAAAGTGTTCCATCACCTGCCGATAATAAAGCGTGGTCATATCCACAAGGTTTGAATCCTGCTGACCGATTTCGGAGATGGCAACAGCAATATTTACAAGCTCATGCACTTCAGGTACTTCTACATCGAACTTCCCTATATGGGAAGTCACATAGTCATTGTTGAAATTAACATTTTTCCTCAAGCCAATTATTTCAGTGAAAGCTGTATCCTGTTCCGGCAATACTATGGCAAAGCGGATAGTGTCCCCCAAACTAACTTTAAATCCAACAGAATCTTTGTCGGTAACGAACACCACAGATTGGCTTTCACCCAGGGGACATTCCACGAACAATCTGTCCGGATTTAATTCCGGCGTAATTATCCAATTTCTCTCCTCATTCTGCCCGATAGAATAGGTAATTCTATCCACCCCTGACTCAACTATAGTGATTTGATGAGTGTTTTCCTTGACGGAGCAACAGAGAAGCATATAAAACGCTATAGGGGAGAGATATAAAAAAAGCCTTTTCATATGATTATAATTGTTTTTCAGTGGCCATATGGAATCTCGCATAACAGATAATCATCCCAGTGTGTGTTACCGTAGGTACGGGATCATGCCTGCCTACCAGAAGGCAGGCTCGATTTCATGTATAGTTGTTTTTTATTATTTCAAATACTTTCATGGAAAAGCAGCCGGGAATTAAAAATGACTGGTATAATAGTCAAAATACTTGCAATAGGTCTTCACCTCTTCATAAAACGCGGTATGGTCGTAGTCTTTCAGTTTTTTGAAATATTCCCTATAGCGTGTGTTTTTTACTTCCAGGCGTTTGTTATACCGATCTTGATAATTCAAAGATTTCAGATTGTTCAGCTCATCATCATCTTGCGTACTATAAAAGATACCCTGCTCACATTTGGCGGCAGCAAAGAGAATTTGTGCTTTCAATTCATCGTCTTTGGCAAGTTTTAAGGCTTTGTCCAGATGTTCCAAAGGCAAGTGGAAATTGTCGGGAAACCATGACTGGAAGCCGTAGTTTTTGAAATATAATGGGTAGGTTGGTTTCTTTACTACGTACTGACCGCTCCAGCTCAGGTAGTTGCTGTATTTACTTCCATTTCCATTGGAGCTATCAAAAGCCAGAATATGGCGGTAATAGCCAATCGTAGTCGTATTGTAATAGAAATTACCCAGCAAATAATGAGCTTTCGCAGCTTTTTCCCCTTTTTTGTTTGCTGCTTTTTCTAACTGAAGGACAGCTTCTGCAAGCTCACCTTTATTCATCATAGGCTTGATGAATGGAAAATCATCCAGACAATCTAATTCTACTGCTTTTTGGGTTTCACCTATAAGCATGTCTTCCGGGCATTCAAAACACTCGATACGATTGTAACCAAAAATACTTGCGGGTACATTGGCATAGCCGTTGTAAAGTGGTTCGTATTGCTGGGTAGCTGTACTGTAAGAGTCTTTGACCCTTGCGTAGTCGTCCGGCACCAATTCAAACTGTTCCTTTGCCTGCTTGGCTTTCCCTTGGCGCAGCAAAGTATTGCCCTTGACAAAAGCAATGTAAACAGGAAAATCGAAGGTTTTATCAGTGACATATTTCCGAATATTATAGTCATAATGCTTCGGTGTGATAGATGCTACCAAATGTTGCTCCAGTACATTTTTCCCTTTTTTATAATATAATTCCTCTATCGCATCCAAAAGCTCTAAATCAGGGTTGTACTCCAGATTTAGGATGGAGTTTTGCAACAGAAATGCTTTGGCATAATCCTTTTGCAGAACATAGCGATTAGCCAGTACATCTATGATAAAATCGTTAGTAGAAGGCCAATAAGAATCTCTCTCCTCATCTTCAGCATCATTGAAGATTTTGTAACGATTCACTAATATTTCCTCAAACTCAGAGCTGACAATAGGCTGACCAATTATAAGTAACAGCATCTCCAGTTTGTCTTTTTGAGGCTGGTATTTAGTCTGTTTTACTAAGTCCAGCTGGGCTTTGGATGCAGTGTTATTCTTTTGGATGAAATAGAGCCAAGCAGACGTAAGATGCCAGAAGTCAACGTCTTCAATATTCGGATTTTTTATCTGGTTCAATGAAGCCTCAAGCGTTTGCTCTAGAAAAACGATGGACTGGGAGTTTGCTCCCAGAGGAATCCGAAGATCTGCTACACCTTCCCAACAGTTCGGCTTGTCATATGGACAATAATATTCCGTAGGCAAAAAGGAGCGTTCCAGATGGTTGATTGCACGCGCCATTAAGACTTTTGCTTGGGGTGCATTTGGGTCATTGCTGATGATTTTGTCAAAAGCTGCCAATGGATTGTTAAACTCTTTAAACCCCAATAAAAGATATAGTTCGTTTTGTTGATGAGTGGTCGTGGCTTCTTGCAGCAATCTCTCAAAATCAAGATCCATTGTTACCTTCATCGAAGTCAACGCTTGGTCTTTTTTGTTGGCTGTGTGCGTAAAAAACTGAAAAAAATCATGCATGGCCTGCATATGATTGCCCAAACCACGCTCTGCACCGGCTTTGTGATCCAGTGCATAATAGTACATTATAGGGCGATGGTTGAGTACTTCTACGTGGGTTTTGAAATAGTCAAGCGCATCATTAAACTCAAGATTGTAATGGGCAAAGCGCACCAATTGATAGCCATAGCGCAATTTTAGATCCACATCGCTTTCAGCCTTCCAGCTTCGCTCTAGCACCCTAATCACTTGTGCATAATCCAGCTCAGAAACGCTGCGGTCCGGGCGGCTATACCAGCTATATCCCTCCGTGTGTTTTACCGCCATATAAGGCTCTAGGTATTTGGCATAAGAAAGATAAAGCAAGGCTTGCTTGTGCTTCTTTACGAAAGAAGGATTGGCAAATGACAAGGAGTTGTTTTCTATAGGGTTTCCTTTCACAAGGGCATCAATTTCATTCTTGGATGCTGTAAAAACCAACTCGTAGGCTTGTTGGTAAGAAATGTCAAAGTACCGTTGCCAGTCCTGAATATTTTCGTTGTCCGTTGTCGTTTCAGAAGTATAATAAGCTGCATCATACGTCATTAAGAAAGGGAGGTACTGGGGCTCATCAATTGTTTCTTGGGCAAAAAGGTTGTAGTAGTAATAGTCTTCTCCCCAACCTCCGGCACAAAAAGCAACACTGGAAACAGGCTTTTCACCGAACGCAAAAAACACATTTACAAAAAACAGGGGGATAAAAAATATCTTGTTCATCGGTTTTGAAGTTTATGTTTGGGTCTTATCGCAAAGGTCAAAAATTAACCTTTCAAATCATCTATTGAAAATCGCTTTAGAAACAAGCTATCCAAATGATAATAAATAAGGTTGTAAGGTTGTTTTAATTTCTTCCGAAAATACGATTTAGTTTCCCTTAATAATTGTGGACTGATGGTTTCTACTTTAACCGTAAACCCTTTGTTGAGCCACATTCCTCTTACAAAAACATCCTGCTGCACAGTGTAGGTCTCGTTGTTTTTCCTTTCAAAATTTTCATTTTCCAATTCCTGAATGCTTACACCGTTGATCAGTTTTTTTTCGCCCAGATGATTGGTAACTATCGCCCAGGAATAAAGCGGCAACGCAACATCAAAAGGCAAAGGGTACTCGTTGATGGTCTGCAAATAATCTTCAAGCAAAGCCAAATCAAGTATGGAGTTAAGTTCGGTATCTTCCAAAGGGCTTGAAGTCGCATAGGCCATCACATACACTTTGTCCACAGGCGGGATCCCCGTACTTTCCTTATACTTTACTTGATGAAGTCGCAAAGTGCAGCTTATCTCAGTGTTTGAAAGTTGCTTTAAGTGTTCCAAAAAAGCGAAAAAAGCGGATTGTGTACTATTCGTCCAGTCACAATCTATCTGAATTTCATCGTAGTTTACAAGCTTACTTTTTTCGGAAATTTGCCCGATAAGTTGATGTGTATTTACTGCAAGTTGCTTGATTTCTTCTTGAGCTAATCCGGAAAATACCCGATTTGTAATGAACACTACGGGAATGTAAGCAGCATTTAACCCTGTCGTATCAAAAGCATTGATAACACCCACGGGCTCAGGCTGCGCTCCCGGTTTCTTGTCAATGTCAAATAACCTGAGGTATAGTTTCTCTGCTTGAAGTGCTTCAAACGTTTCTTTTTCAAGTTCACCAAGGTGTGCATTACTTTTCCAATAGTAAAAGTGTGTTTGCGGGGCAGAACTCCTATCACAACCATACAAAGTAAGGATAGCCAGCAATGCCCAAAACACACCTATTTTGGAAGGAGAATGAATTTTCATATAATACTGATTAGTAATATTTCAATTCTCGAAACCCGGTTTCACATTCTGCCAAAACTCATCCAACGCGATGATTCTGGGTTTGAGAAAAGAGATGATTTTTGGCCAGTCCTCCGAATCCATCACGTTAACATCTGGAAGAGTTTTTTCGATTTTAGACACCTGCTGCCCAAATTCATTCACCTGATGTAATTTCCAATCCCACTCCTCTCCTATGGTAGATTCAAGCATTTTTTTAAACGTGCCAAATTGATCAAAATACAATTCCTGCAGTTCTTCGTCGGGATGGCCAATTTCTATTCCAATAGACGCAAAATCACGCTCTGCCTTCATCCGAAAATAAATGTTGCGCACTCCGGTCTTATAATTTGGCCAGTTGATTCTTCTCCCTTCCGCATTCGGAATGGGCTTCATGTATTGCCCAAAAGCGATCCAAAATTCCGATCGGATTCTCGATGTTTCAGCTTTACTGTACAAGATTCAATACGTAGTATGGCTGTCACTTGGTAAGACTAGAATGATTTCCCCACTTTTGGCGTTTTCATCATCCAGCTTGTCTAGCTGATCTTGTGTTACGGTATGAATATTCAAAATCTTCACCTTTGGAAACTCCCTTTTCAGATACCAAAGTATCCCTTCACCATCTTTAGAATGATAAGCCCCATTAATGTGATAGATTTGTTTGCCAGCCCGCAAAGGTTCATAAAGTGACTCCGCCATGGTGGCATCCTTCAATGCCTGCGCCTGGATCATAAACTCAGGATTACCCGGTGCCCCGTGCATCATATCCTTCATCGCTACATATCCGGGCAAACTCATGTCCACTTCCACAGGCAGCATGGCAATGTAACTTTTCGCCTGAGAAGAAAGCGAATCCAATCCCCCCAAGCCAGATTTACTGACTAGTGACGCATATTTCCTTGGAACATTTGTCGCAATGAATTTCAGTCCTTTCTCTTTTGCGAAGCGCAAAACAGGACGGTAGTCCATGGCATAATTCTTCCAAAGTTTAGCCTCAGCCTCAAAACTACTTTCAGTAATTTGACCTGAAAACCATTCGTCCAAATTCAACTGATCTTCCCGCTCAAAAATCTCGGACCCCACTACCAAATCCGGATTTTCAGAATGCAACCCTTTCAACACCTGCAGTTGCAACCAATGTCCCAAACTATTGTTGTGAAGCTCTCCAAAGAACACAGCATCAGTGCCCCTTGCTTCTTTGAGCACTTGGCTGAGATTTATCTTTTTGCCTTTACTTGTAAAAAACTGATAAGCTTCTCCCTGGGCTCTCAGTGTTCCGATAGAACCAAGCACCAAGAGGATAGCCAAGAAACAATTACGCATAATCTTCAGGGTATTGAATTTGTACAGAGGAAAAATTTACTAAGCCGCCCAATGCAGGGTGATGTTTTTTGAGTGTCAATCTAATTTTGATGGTTTTCGGATATGCTTCCAAAATATCCGTCACGATCATATGCCCGAGATGCTCCAGCAATTTCACTTTTACATCCATTCTGGCTTTGATCAATTTGTAAAGTTTAGAGTAATCCACCGTAGCACTTAGATCGTCATGTAGCATGGCCTCACGAAAGTCAGTCTCCAGCTCAAGATCTAAAGTGAAGCGGTTGCCAAGCACTGTCTCCTCCGGATAAGCACCGTGATACGCATGAAACTCTATCCCTTCGAGGCTTACCTTTCCCATCAGTCAAACTGGTCAAAAAAGGATCCTGCCTGATTTTTCGGATCTTCCGGGGATTTTGGCTGAGCTGCCTGAGGGGCCACAGTTTCCGAAATCGGTTTTTTCTTCTCCTCTTCGAGTTCCTCTATATCCTCTTCGAGAATCTCGTCTTCCACCTCCATTTTGGTATCCTCCCTTTCCAGCTCCTCTTTTTCTTCTTCATTGATTTCCACTTCCACATCAGGGGTAGAATCGTGATCCTCCAGTTCTAGCTGCTCCTCGATCACTTCCATTTCTGCCAGAGGACTTTCATCAATTTGCTCCGTCACTTCCTCTTCTTCAAATTCATATCCGAGTTTTTCCAGATTTGCAAAAGTATACAGCTGGGATCTGCTCAATTCGTCAATAGCCCTGGCATGCGCCTTGGCATCAATTCTGGAAAAATGAGATTCAGAAAGATCAATTTGATTTAAGGTGTCCTGAGCAATTCTCTTGAGACTCTTCACCATAGATTCTCTTTGCTCAGCAAGGCCTTCATAAGATCTCACAAGTCCCTGCATGCTTTCTCTCAACTCTATGATAGTTTCCTTAGCTTTTGTCTCTGCCGCGCCTATGATAGCCGCAGCTTGCTCCTCAGCCTGCCTCCTTGAATCGGACACTAATTGATCTATATGTTTGGTAGCATTCTCCGCCGTTTCGTTAGCATCTGCTATGATCAAGTCCGCAGCTTCATTTGCTTCTAGGATGATTGCCGCGCCGGTGTCTTCAGCTGTTTTCAATGTCCGGAAAAGTGATTCCTCCACATCTTTCAGGCGCTTTGCCTCTGCCTCGGTATTCTGAAGCTTGGTCTTAAGCTCCATATTTTCCTTGTGAAGGGCGTCCACTACTTCACTTATTTCATCCAAAAATAAGGTTACATCTCTTTTTTCATATCCCCTGAATCCAAGTTCAAAGGTTTTTTGCCGGATGGCTGCTGGTGTGATCTTCATAAGTTAATTCGCTTCAATTTGCCAAATAGAAATAGTACGGTCATCAGACACCGAAATTACATTGCCTTGATAGCTACTCCAAACCACTTTGTTTATGGAAGTACCATGGCCTGCATTTCTTGCCTTATCGATGACCTTGAGGAGTTTTTTCTCCACTACATCCCAAACCTTGATTGATTTGTCCATGGAGCAGGTGACTAGGAGGTTTCCGTCCTCCTTGAAATATAAATAATTAATGGCATACATATGTGCCACAATGTTTTCTTGTAAAGAATAGCTGCCCGTTTCCCAAAACTTCAACCGCGCATCCCTGCCTGCACTGACCAGCATGGACTCATCGGGAGAATAAGAGAGCGCAAAGACTGAGTTGGTATGACCGGTCAAATTAGCAATAGGCAGGAAATCATCCGTTAAATCCAGTATTTTCACGGTGTGATCGCTCAACCCTACTGCCAGCTGCCTTCTATCCTTCGCCAAGGACATAACACGGATACTTTTCGCGCTCAGCTTGATATGTTTTTTAATGCTTTTAGAATTGATATCCACTACAATCAGTACGCCGTCTCCTGTACCGATATAGGCCTCATCCCCAAAAATCTTGATATCAAAGATTGCCTGGTCTGTCAGCTTCAGCGACCAGACTTCTTTACTTTCAGTCAAGTCTATTACGTGGATTCCTTCAAAATTGTGCCCGATGAAAAGTAAATTTCTGAGAGAGTCAATTGCCAGGGCATAGACTGAGTGCGGAAGCCGTGCGATCAATTTCCCGTCCTGAGGATGATCCAAATCCCACTCCACTACCATGCCATCTCCTGCACCGGTGTAAAAAAATCGGGGATCACAGCCTTCTGTCAATGCATAGATACAGTCATTGTGCCCTGTTAGTGTTTGTAATTTATTAACTTCTATTTTTGACATATATTGGACGGAGACTTTGGTGCCCTTCTGGCCTATGCAAACAAAAATAGAAAAAATAGATTCTTCCTCGGCTTTGGCCATCAAGATTATCGAAACTCAGGACGAAAATGAGCTGGATTTCCTCAGCTTTAGAGAAAAACTGGCTTATGCAAATATTTCCCATCAGGAAAAGAAGCGGGAATGGGCTACAGCCCGAATGGCAATCCGGGATGCACTGGATGTATTGCATGTACCCTATCCGGGTTTTTTCAAGGATGAACATGGCAAATCCCAAGCGATGAATGGCCACGGCTACATGTCCCTCTCTCATACGATGGGCTACGCTGGAGCGATCTATCACCGGGACAATCCCGTCGGAATAGATATGGATTTGATTCGGGAGAAAATATTGAGGATCGGATTTCGATTTCTTGACACCTCTGAATTAGACTTTTTGGATAAAGATCCGCTTCACTATACCATGGCATGGTCAGCTAAAGAGTCTATCTTTAAATGTCAGGGAAAACGGGGTGTCTCCTTTCGGGAAAACATACTGTTGGATCCGTTTGATTCGAATACGGGAATAATTAAAGGTAAGGTCAGAGGGACTGATTTTACAGATCATCATTACACAGTACAGGTTCGGGTGATCTCGGATGTAGTACTCACTTACACCATTTGGTAAATGAAAAAATTAAGCTTAGTCTTTATTCTTATCCTAATTTCCCTTTGCGCACTATCAGCCCAAAGTCTGCAAGACATCAGTCTCACCGATGCAGTCGCCGGTAAAGCCGTTAATCTTCAGTCACAGGTGAAAGGCAGGGGATTGGTGTTGATCTTCCACAGTTTGGACTGTCCATTCGCCAAAATGTATGAATCGCGCTTGATCGCATTGCGCAGCAAGTACCAAAGCCAGGGCTTTAATTTTATACTGGTAAATCCCGAAGTCGGCAATAATGAGAAAGACCAAACTGATTTGCGCAGCTACATCGATCAATCCGGCATCAATACACCATACCTGATTGATGATAAGCAGACCTTAAGTAAGCTCTACAAAATCACAAAAATTCCTGAGGTCATATTACTTATCCCTTCATCAGAAGGGGTTACCATTAGCTACAGGGGTGCCTTGGATAACAATCCCCAGGCTGAAAGTGCCGTGTCCACGCACTACCTGGATAGAGCGATGGATTCCATACTAAAGGGAGAAGCTCCAAATCCTCCACAAGCCAGAGCTGTGGGCTGCAATCTACGAAGCTACTGAGCGTTCAGCAGCTCAATTAACTCCTGAATTTCACGCATTTTGTCCGTCTCTCCCAGTTTTTCGAAGGAATTCTCCAAATTCCTAAACATTCTCAGCATGATCTGCAAATGGGCACAGGGCTCGAAGTATTCCTCTTTGGGCGCTATTTTCAACTGCTCCAAGTAATTGAAAATATCCTTTCGACTAAAAATCAACCCCTTATTGAAGGCATTGATGTAAAAAGTAACATCCGAAGACTTGTAGGTAAGCACAAACAGATTTGGAAGGTTTACACCGTAGATTGGCAATCCTAATTTCTTCGCGACGAGCAGATAGATAGAGCATAGAGTCAGTGGATTGCCACGCTTGGAGTCCAGCACAGACGACAACATGCTATTGGCCGGTGAATGAAAATTCTTGGTATTGGCAGAAAAACGAAGGGTATTGAACAGCACATTGTTGATCGCACGAACCTGTTCGTAAGGAGTCAGGTCATTTTTGAAAGCTGTCCAGACATCGAAGTATATCTGGTGCATCTCGGCGTTCAGCTTGGCATATTCCAGATCCGGGTACTGATAGGTATTGATGATCCACAGTCCGGTCAGCAAGTCCCGGTCGTCAGTATCCCGCCAGTCTGTCAGCCTCGCTTTCAGCAGAGAAAACTGAAGTTCGTGCACCAATTCCTCTATCTCTTTCTGTATAGCAGGATTGAAACTGTTCTCCCATTTTTTTTCCAGAAAAGGAATAATTTCATTCCCCAGAGAAATAATTCGATCCCGCACGTGCATTCTCACTTCGCGGTCGGTATCATCCAACAGGGAAACCAAGGCATTTAATTCTTCAGGTGTCAATTCACTCATAGTCAAAAAGCTACGGATAATGGAATAAAGCTGTTAAATAATATACTAAAAATTGCCTTAAGTCTGGATCACTCCTACATTAAATCTTTCTGTAATCGGGGCATGATTTGCCGCTTCTATTCCCATACTGACTACTTTTCGGGTGTCTCTGGGATCAATCACTCCGTCCACCCAGAGTCGGGAGGAAGCATAATAGGGACTCAATTCCTGATTGTACTTGGAAGTGATTTCATCCAGCAACGTCTTTTCATCCTCGGAAGAAATCTCTTGTCCCTTCTTTTTCAATCCTGCTACCTTGATCTGAAGCAAAGTATTTGCCGCAGCCGCGCCTGACATCACCGCCATTTGAGCTGTAGGCCAAGAGTAGATCAGTCTTGGATCATAGGCTTTTCCGCACATGGCATAGTTCCCCGCCCCGTAGCTATTGCCCAAGATGAAAGTGAATTTTGGCACTACAGAATTAGCCATCGCATTTACCATTTTCGCACCATCTTTAATGATGCCTCCATGCTCTGCTTTGCTTCCCACCATAAACCCGCTCACGTCTTGCAAGAATACCAAAGGGATTTTTCGCTGGTTGCAATTCATGATAAACCGGGCCGCCTTGTCCGCTGAGTCAGAGTAAATCACTCCTCCCATCTGCATTTCACCTTTGGCCGTTTTGACAATTTTTCGCTGATTTGCTACTATTCCCACAGCCCAGCCATCGATTCTGGCAGTTCCACAGATCAGTGTTTTTCCATATTCTTCTTTGTATTCATCGAAGTCGCCTGCATCTACAAGACCCTTCACGATCTGAAGCATATCATAAGGCTTCACGCGATCTATTGGAAATGAGGCAATCAACTCTTTTCCTCCCAAACCTGGCTTTTGTGATTCGGCACGGTCAAAACCCGCTTTTGGATCATGACCTATTTTATCAAAAATCCGTCGGATCGCGTCCAAACAATCCTGATCTGTATCGTATTTATTATCCGTCACTCCCGAAATCTCACAATGTGTGGTAGCACCGCCCAGTGTCTCGTTATCGATCGTCTCACCTATAGCTGACTTCACTAAATAAGAACCAGCTAGAAAAATAGAACCTGTCTTATCAACGATCATCGCCTCATCAGACATGATGGGCAGATAAGCCCCTCCTGCGACGCAACTCCCCATAATCGCAGCTACTTGTACAATTCCCATTGCTGACATTTTTGCATTATTTCGGAATTGGCGGCCAAAGTGCTCCTTGTCGGGAAAAATCTCATTCTGCATAGGGAGAAAGACACCGGCACTATCTACTAGATAGATCACAGGAATTCGATTCTCCATGGCGATTTCCTGAGCGCGAAGGTTCTTTTTGGCAGTCATAGGAAACCAAGCACCTGCTTTCACTGTCGCATCATTGGCGACGATCATGCACATCCTCCCTCTTACATAGCCTATCCCGGTCACCACTCCGCCGGAAGGACATCCCCCTTCTTCTTCATACATACCATCTGCCACAAATGCCCCTACTTCTAGAAAATCAGTGTCTTTATCGCGCAAGTAGTCAATCCGCTCACGGGCAGTGAGCTTGCCCTTTTCATGTTCCTTCTCTATTCTTTTGGTGCCTCCACCCAGTTTTACCTGTTCGTATTTTGCCTGTAGTGCTTGAAGCAAATCGTCCATGCCTGGGTTTGGGTTTTTGTTGGTTGGCGTCATTAGTCAAATTTGGGTTTAAAGCTTAAAAACTCGTTCTGTGCAAGTTTAGTTTAATATTCAAGTTAAAAAACATTCCTGAAAGTAGTGCTTCTTACCTAAAGACGAAAAGTCGGGGTAGGCTGTACCCTCCGCAAGCACTCCGGGAGATAGAAATATGCTTAGTCTAAATATCAGAACTAAGCCATGTCCAGTGTGAGAGCCTCCATGTCCATCGAGGTAAGGTAGAGACCTGCATAAAAAAGCCCTATCCTGATGAAGGAAAGGGCAAACTATTTATTAAAACAAGACTAATAGTTAATTTGATTCAATAGCTTCTTTATAATCCCTAATGGATCTATAGATGGCAGATGCCATGTATTCTTTACCTTCTTGACTCATCAAGAACTTCTCTTCAGTGGTATTGGATAGAAATCCCAGCTCCACCAGTACAGAAGGCATGGACGGAGTCCAGAGTACATAGAAGGGACCTTGCTTTACCCCTCTGCTCTTACGGCCTACCCGGTCTTTGAATTGCTTCTCTATGTTGTCAGCTAATGATACTGAGTTTTCGAAGTGAACCTTTGACATCAAATTGAACATCATATAGGATTCCGGAGAAGACGGATCAAACCCCTCGTAGTTTTCCTCATAGTTTTCCTCCAAGAGAATTACCGAGTTTTCCCGCTTTACAATATCGAAGTTGGATTCAAAATGCTTGGTTCCCATAACGAATGTCTCGGTACCATAAGCAGTTTTATTTGGAGCGGAATTAGAATGAATGGAAACAAAAAGATCAGCTTTGTTTTTATTTGCAATCATTGGCCGTTCCTTCAGCGTAGGAAAGCTATCGTCTTTTCGAGTATACACTACTTCTACATCCGGCAGATTTTCCTTAATATATTTCCCAACCAACAGAGTTACAGCCAGATTAATGTCCTTTTCTTTGGATCTTGAACCCAGGTTTCCGGGGTCTCTACCACCGTGTCCGGCATCAAGAACGATTTTTTTCATCCGAAACTTCGGCATCATTGTTTCGTTGGTGATGAATCCGCCGAATACAAAGGGAATGCATAAAATCAGACTAAGAATAATTTTTTTGTTTTTGGACCGTTCCATGAGGGCAATAAAATTAACTTTACACGAAATTTCACTCAAATTAAATAAAGCGTAAGCAACAGTGCAGGGATTCAGGCTCTTTTTATTTTGCTTTTTGGGGCTATTGGTTGTACCGTTGATGGCGACTGCTCAAAATCCCGTCCGTCCGCTCCAAGAAAAACCTTTAACTCTTCCGGATACGTTGATGCCGCCTTCGCAGGAATTGACGGCATTAGATACTATCCCAAATCCCATTGATTCGCTAGCGGTTTCTGACTCGACAAAAATGATGCCCAGGAGTGATATTTCCACAGATATTACTTATTACGGCGAAGATAGTATTGTCTCTGATTTCACAGAGAATAAAATATATCTCTACAACCAAGCATGGTTTGAGTATGGAACGATGAGACTGGAGGCAGATCTTATTGTTATTGATTGGAAAAACTCCGAACTGTATGCGACAGGAGTCACGGATAGCTTGGGTAATGTGACAGGAAACCCATTCTTTAAGGACGGCCCTTCTTCATATGAAATCCGCAAGGAAATGCGGTACAATTTCAAAACCCAAAAAGCGATCATCAAAGATGTGGTCACGGAGCAGCAAGACGGCATCCTCCGGGGCGAAACCATTAAAAAAACCCAAGATGGAAGCATCTACATGGATCATGGCTATTATACTACTTGTAAACTAACGACACCACACTGGCATATTTCCTCCAATAAAATCAAGTCTGTGGAAGGTGGACAGGTGGTCTCGGGTCCTTTCAATCTTTATTTCAACGGAATACCCACTCCTTTAGGATTGCCGTTTGGGATTATACCCAACACGCCTGATGAAAAAGCTTCAGGACTGATCTTTCCTTCCTATGGACAAGAACAAAGGAGGGGGCTTTATCTCCGTGATTTAGGCTATTATTTTGCCATCAACGACTATGTGCATGCCCGTGTGACAGGAGATATTTTTTCCAACGGTGGCTGGGGTCTCAAATCTCAGGCTGCCTACAAAAAGCGTTATAGATTTGGCGGCTCCTTCAATATTGATTTTCAAAAATTCAAGTCTCCTGAGACTGAGTTGAATCCTGTGGACTACAATACGTTTCGAATCCAGTGGTCTCACACCCCGGAATCCCGCGGCAACAGCAGGTTTTCTGCTTCTGTCAATGCCGGATCCACCAGTTACTTCAACAATATCGTCAACCCGAATAATTTCGTGAATAATGTAACTGCGGATTTGTCTTCGAATATCAACTACAGCAAGACATTCACAGGCACTCCGTTCTCCTTTGGAGCAAGTATGCGGCATTCCCAAAGTGTACAGACAGGAGAAGTGCAACTTAACTTGCCTACAATGAACCTAAGTATGAATAGGCAAAGCCCATTCAAAAACATGAAATTTGAGCCGCTAAAAACCTTAAATATCGCGTACAATTTTGACCTTCAAAATACTGTTACAAACAAGGTCACACAGGAGTTTGGAGTAGATCCGGACTTGGTTGACAATACCGGAGCGCCGGATTTGGTACCGTTTACTCCATCCAACTTTAGCTACCTGCTTCAGAATGCAACCAACGGCGCCAGAAACAGAATTCCTGTAAGTTCCAACTTCAGGCTGTTTAAGTACTTTACAGGAACAGCTTCTGCCAGTTTAACTGAGCTATGGTACCTCCAAAGGATCAATTACTTCTATAATCCTGAAGAGCAGCGGGTAGATAAAATCATGGAAGATGGATTTAACCGTGTGACATTTTATTCCACCTCTTTCAGTATGAACACCAATATTTATGGTTTTTTCAATTTCAAAAAAGGAAATATCAAAACTATACGTCAGCATATACAGCCCTCTCTTAGTTTTAACTATTCGCCGGATTTTTCAGCATCCTCTTTTGGTTATTATCAGGAAGTACCGATCAATGATAAAGGGGAGACTCGTTTAATGTCGAGACATCAGGGCTTTTCCTACAGTGGAGCTCCATTGGGAGAAAGCAGAGCTATGAGTTTCAGTATCCGAAGTGTTCTGGAAGCAAAAGTTATCGACAAGAATGATTCTACCGGAGAAAATGCTACCAAGAAAATCCCACTCTTGGAAAATATCGATTTAAGTTCCAGCTATAACTTTGCTGCTGATTCTTTTAACCTTGCCCCTATTCGGATCAGTGCACGGACAAGTTTCTTCAACAGAAAACTATCTGTAAACATGAGTTCCACACTGGATCCATACGCCACCGGACCATCAGTAAATACCGGTGGAGAGCCTACGGTCAGATCCATTAATACATTCGCTTGGAAAAACGGCCAGGGGCTGGGAACTATAAGAAGTGCTTCACTGAATATGAATGCCTCCATCAATCCCAGCAGTGCACAAACCCAAGGAGAAGTCAGGGATGAAATGACCAATCAATTTATGCAGCAAGGCGGGGTGATGAACGAATTTGTGGAAAGTGAAATCAATAGAATAGCTACCGATCCCAGCCAATACATCGATTGGAATATCCCATGGAATGTTTCATTTGGGTATGTGCTTTCTTACAGCAAACCTGTATCAGGAAGGCAAAATATCACGCAAACCATTAACATGAACGGTGATTTTTCATTGTCCGACAAATGGAAAATGAATTTCAATACCGGTTTTGATGCACAAACGAGAAAACTTACCCAAACTATGATCGGTATCGCCAGAGATCTTCACTGCTGGCAGATGAATGTCAACTGGGTTCCTTTTGGTGCGTTCACTTCCTACAATATCGACATACGTGTGAAATCAAGCATACTTCAGGACCTTAAAGTATCCAGAAGAAGGTCTTTCTTCGATAACTAGTGCTATGTTAAGTGTAAAAAGCACCGGATAAACCTGTCAGGTTTTGGTTAATACTACACTGGTACTATTCAGAAAGTTGAATTTTGAAGAGGCTGTCTCAAAACTCATGGTCACATTGAGAGAAGTCGAAATGGGCTTAATTAGCCTCTAAAAGGCTTCGACTTCCCGCCAAGGCGAGGCAAGCTGCTACCAATGACAGATTTAATCTGAGTGAGCAGGTATTGGTATTGTGTCAGTTCGAGCGAAGTCGAGAACCCTTCGACTTCGCTCAGGATGACCTTAATTTGTCCCTAATTACCTTGCTGTCACTACTCTTTTGTAAATTCTAATTTTTTATTACTCAACCTGACAAGAAAAACTGATTATGAGACAGCCTCTTTCTATTTCATACTTCCTTCAAACTCTCGACCTGCTTATAGGCATAGTCATACATCTCGGCCCGCCCAAGCCTCTCGAAAGCTCTGAAGAAGGAATTTCCAATACCTCCACTCCCATATTTCTCAAGGCCCGATTTGTGTGTATGTTTCTGTTGTAAGAAATCACTCTTCGAGGACCTATTGCAAAGACATTGGCACCGTCAAACCACTGCTCACGCATGGCATAATCCGGATTGCCTGCTGCTGTGTGCAGGATCTCCAAATGTGGAATCTCCCGCTCCAGAACAGTAAGCAAAGACTCCTTCAGCACCTCCCGCTTGATATGGACTTTATCATCCTTGATCTCTTTCAGGGTATAAAGAGAAGTCTGCAACACTGCATTCATGGCATCGGGGTAGGTCAGCACCAGATTCTCATCCAAAATCGTAAACACGGTATCCAAGTGCATAAACTGTCTTTTTTGAGGCAAGTGAACTTCATACACCCGCTCCACAGTTCCTTCGGCTAGCATTGCTTTGGCAGCATGATAAATAGCCTTTTCATCCGTCCGCTCGGAATTGCCTATTGCCACGGCCTTATGAGATAAAATTATCACATCACCACCTTCTATACTTGGTGGATTATCATGGCCAAGTACTGGGTACAATTGATTGATACTGTCCTTGAAATCAACGTGATTCTCAAAAATAGTCCGAAGCAAATCCGCCTCTCGCTGTCTTCCCTCCATCCGCATGCTGGAGAAAATAACCCCTCCCGGAGTCAAGGCCATAGGATCACGCTGAAAGTATAAATTTGGGCAGGGAGATATCACAAAGGCAAACTCCATAAGCTCGCCCACATTCAACTTCGGTAGTTTTCTTCGAAGTTCGTGTACCTTAAGTCCTGCAGTCAAGATCCCGGCACATTCTGCCGTAGAATACCGATCCAAGATATCCTCCGCCAGATGGACCATACCTGATCTTTTCAATGACTCCCGCATCAGCTGAAGCAAAATGCTCTGATCATAGAGCACCCGGATCAATAATTCACGCAACTGATAGACCTTGGCTCCGGTGGATTCCTTAATCAGGTTGGAAAAAGTATCATGCTCACGCTGCAGAGCTTCCAGATAAGGCACGTCGTCAAACAGTAAAAACTCCTTATTGTAAGGAGTAAGTCTGTCAATCTCTTTTCCCGGTCTATGCATCAAAACAGCTTTGAGTGTACCGAATTCAGAATTAAGTCTTAGATTCATTTCATTAGCACTTTATCATCTATTTTAATAAATAATTACGATATCTCAAAAATTATCACATTTTTATTGATAAAATGAAAAAATAATTCATTAATCCTTCCTCCTGTTTTATCTTAGGCTATTGTCTTAAATCACATTGAAACTTAATTAAGGTATCATTGTTGAGTGCATCTAAAACTATCTAACTCAATTTCCATGAAATCAAAAAATACCCCATTCAAGAAATTCTCAATCACCTTTTCACTGGTTACCGCTCTGTTGCTTGCAGGCTGCGATACGCTTAGTCAACTTGGAAGCGCATTGGATCTGGGAACTCCAACCGATTCCGAGATCAACTCCGGTTTGAAGCAGGCTTTGGAATATGGAGCGAGCTATGCCTCGGACCGTCTTTCGAAAGAAGATGGTTATCTGGGTAATATAGCCATCAAAATTTTATTTCCCGAAGAGGCTAAAAAAGTGGAAAACACACTGCGTTCCCTTGGTCTCGGAAGCCTTTGTGATCAAGTGATCACCAGTGTAAATCGGGCAGCAGAAAATGCAGCAATCGAAGCAAAACCCATATTTGTAGCAGCGATCAAAGACATGAGTATCACCGATGTGAAAAACATTCTTCTCGGTTCTGAAAATGCCGCCACAAAATATTTTGAGAGCAAAACCACCACTTCTTTGGAAGGCAAGTTCAAACCTATTATTGAAAGCAGCTTGACGAAAGTAGGTGCTACCAAGTACTGGAGTGATGTAATCGGCAGGTACAATAAAATCCCGCTAGCTACTCCAATAGAAACGGATCTTTCAAACTATGTGACTCAAAAAGCAATAGATGGCTTGTTCTACGAGATTGCAAAAGAAGAATTGAAAATCAGGGAAAATGCTGCCGCCAGAAGCACCATATTACTCCAAAAAGTATTTGGCTATGCTGACAAGCAGGGATCATAACACCTGATTTTTTCAGCGCAAAAGCCAATATTATCTAAAGATCATTTCACATGACACATTGTTAAACTAAGCTTAACTCGCTTAGTGATTTAGAGCAACCGCTTTTTTCTACTTTTGATACGTACAGCAAACTTTTTAACTCCTTGCATTTATTTTTCGCCCCGATTCATATATCGGGGCCATTTTGCAGGACACAAGTCACACACTTTGCCTTTCTCCCTGCTTCCTGTAACTTAGAATGGAAATCACCTTACTATGGAAACTACTTCAGCTGCACTCTTTTTTGACTGTAAAAATCTTTCTGACAAAACACTGCTGGATCTGTATGAATCTCTCCTAATGCCTCGTCGGATCGAAGAGAAAATGCTCATTCTGCTCCGTCAAGGTCGGATTTCTAAATGGTTTAGCGGATGGGGGCAGGAAGCGATTTCCATCGGAGTAGTACATGCCATCCGAGCAGAGGAGTTCATCCTTCCCATGCATAGAAATCTTGGGATTTTCACGGGAAGAGACATGCCATTGCAACGGCTTTTCTCCCAGTTTCAGGGAAAGCTATCAGGTTTTACCAAAGGTCGGGACCGCTCCTTTCATTTTGGATCGATCGAGCATCATGTGGTGGGAATGATTTCACATTTGGGACCACAGCTCGCAATTGCTGATGGGATAGCACTGGCAGACAAACTTTCAACTGAAAAGAAGGTTACCGTCGTGTTTACCGGTGATGGTGCCAGCTCGGAAGGGGATTTTCACGAAGGTTTGAATGTGGCAGCAGTATGGAAACTGCCCGTGATATTCGTGGTAGAACATAACGGCTATGGACTTTCCACTCCAAGTGAAGAGCAGTTTGCATTCAAAAATTTTACAGATAAAGGGCCTGGGTATGGAATGGAAGCGATTCGAATTCAGGGAAATAATGTGCTGGAGGTTTATGAAACCATCAAAAATCTGGCAGAAGATATCCGAAATAATCCGCGTCCGGTTCTCGTGGAAGCCATCACTTTCCGAATGCGCGGACACGAAGAAGCTTCCGGTACAAAATACGTCCCAAAACAACTCATGGAAGATTGGAGCAAATTGGATCCTGTAGAAAACTACGAAAGCTTTTTGGAAGAAACAGGAATTTTAGATCAAAAGACTAAGGATAGAATAAATAGAAAAGTTAAGAATGCCATCAACGATGCCTTGGACATTGCTTTTGCCGAAGAAGCAATTTCTCCGAACCTAGAAACGGAACTTATGGATGTCTATGCGCCATTTTCGCAGAAGCTAAAATCCCCTCCAAAAAATAGAAGCAAATCTCCAAAGCGGCTGGTAGATGCGATCTCTGACGGGTTGCGACAATCGATGAGAAAGTACCCTAACCTCATTCTTATGGGGCAGGACATCGGAGATTATGGAGGAGTTTTCAAGATTACTGATGGCTTCAAGGCCGAATTCGGAGGGGATAGAGTACGAAACACGCCACTATGTGAAAGTGCTATCATTGGAGTCGGACTGGGACTTTCTATCAAAGGCTACAAAGCCATGGTCGAGATGCAGTTTGCAGATTTCGTAAGCGTAGGCTTCAACCAGATCGTAAATAATCTCGCCAAAATCCATTACCGCTGGGGGCAAAATGCTGACATAGTAGTCAGAATGCCAACAGGTGCCGGCATGGCCGCCGGACCTTTTCACTCACAGTCCAACGAAGCTTGGTTTTTTCACACCCCTGGTCTTAAAATCGTCTACCCATCCAACCCTTATGATGCCAAAGGGCTGCTGAATGCGGCAATCGAGGACCCTAATCCTTACCTCTACTTTGAGCATAAAGGCATGTATAGATCCCTTTCAGCAGAAATTCCTGATGATTATTATACAGTTGAAATTGGCAAAGCTGAGCTATCAATAGCCGGAGACCAACTTTCTATCATCACGTATGGAATGGGAGTTCACTGGGCCAGTACAGCCGTGAAGGATTTAGGTATTTCGGCTGATATTCTGGATCTGCGCACCCTTTTACCGTGGGATAAGGAAGCAGTGAGAAAAACTGTACAAAAAACAGGCAAGGTGATTTTCCTTCATGAAGATTGCTTATCAGGCGGAATCGGTGCGGAAATTTGCGCATGGATTTCGGAGCATTGTTTTGAATACTTGGACGCTCCTGTGATGCGGGAAGGCAGCTTGGACACTCCTGTTCCATTTGCCCCTAATCTGGAAAAACAGTTTCTGCCCGTGGAGCGATTTAAAGAAAAGGTGTCCCGCCTTTTGGAATACTAATTGATCTAAAATCTACCGCTCCTGTAGTGAGCTTACTATTGTTTCTAACCTCGAACCACTCAAGTTTTACTATTTGATAATGAAAAGATTTTTCCACTGCCTTTTACCTAGCCTGCTGATTTTGCAGTTTTTTAGTTCTACTACTATTGCTCAGACTTTTATTGGGAGCACAATTGACGGTCATGCCGGAGTTCATTCCCTTCTTCTTAATCCTGCCACTGCGGTGGATTCAAAAATGAGATGGGATATCAACCTGATCTCAACCAGTGCTTTTGTCGGAAGTGATTACCTGAGTGTCGATCTGAGCAATCTGAACAGTTTTCGCAATGGATTTGAAATTAAGTCAGAAGGAAACGGAAACTCTTCCAACCACAATAATTTCTTTGGAAATGTGGATATCCTTGGCCCATCAGTTCTATTCAATTTAGATCATAAGAATAGCTTTGCATTCACGACTAGGGCTCGGGCTTTCTTCAACATCACCAATGTGGGGGGAGATCTTTATGAGCTGGTCAATCTGGATTATAACGATAGGACTAACTTTAATCTTACCATGGAAGACGCTTCTGGATTGGTCCACGCATGGGCTGAGATCGGAGCCACCTATGGGAGATTGATCATAGAAGATGGTACTCATGCCCTCAAGGCAGGCATAACTCTGAAGCATCTCGCCGGCGCGGGAGGCACTTTTGGATCGAGTCAAATGCTACATGCCCAGTTTGACAATGAATCCAATCTCTTGACTACTTCAGGGGTCTTGAACTATGGTCATACTTCTGGATTTGATTCAAATAACATTACTTTCTCGGACATCAAATCCGGATTTGGCACAGACATAGGTCTCGTATATGAATTCAAGCAGCAGCATGTCAACACCTATTATAATCCCTATAAATTCAAAATCGGCCTATCAGTAATGGACGTCGGAGCGGTCAACTATGATAAGACGAATAGCAGAATTTATACCATGAATGCCAGCGTTAATACCAAAGAATTTGAACTCAAAAATCTGGAAGAAGTGCTGGAAGATAATTTTGAGGGGACTGAACTAATAACTAAAACAAAAATAGGACTTCCCACATCCCTTCAGATGTTTGTGGATTATAATATCGACGGGAAATTCTTTGTAAGCGCGCAAGGAGCTATTTCGATAAAAAACAATAGGGAAAATCCGGTCAACAACCTCATTAATTCCTTCACAGTCACGCCTAGGTTTGAAAAAAGATGGATCAGCGTTTACAGTCCATTCAGTGTAAGGCAATACGACTCAAGCTTAGCATGGGGAATCGGCGTAAGAGCAGGTCCGGTGATAGTGGGATCAGGATCCATTTGGACCAACTTAATTTCCAACAATTCTAAAAGCACAGATGTGTATGTGGGCATCAAAGTCCCTCTTTACAAATGAGATTATTCTAAACAAATAAGCTCCGACATGGAGTTTATTAGCTTAGTTAAAAGAATATGATTATCCCCTTTTCTACCAGTAATGGAAGAAAGGTGTCATACTATTCGGAAAAACCAGTTCTGATACTTCTGTCTTCGGTCTCCTGTCTTCCTGCCAAATAAGCCAAGGCACTAAGGAGCCTGACATCATTGCGGATAATCACATAAAAGAATATCAAATCTGCGCTCTAAGCAATTCCAAAAACTTCCTGTCCAGCTTTTCTCCATACCAATCTTCATATTCCACATCCTTACGTCCGGAATTCATAACCCCGAATGATCCGGAGAATTCCCAGATTCCAAAGCCAATCCCATTCTCTTTCAGTACGGTCAGCACATCACCAAACCAGCTGAGAAAAACATCGTGGGGAGTTTCATTGTGGCACCCGCACTCTCCGCAATGCACCCCAATCCCTTGATCTACCAAAGCTTTCCATGGCGCATAGTACTCCCGAATACTGTCAATTCCCAAGACATTTCCATCTTGAGTCAATGGCCAATTCACCGGTGGAACAGAAGACGGGTCCTTGTAGACCCAACTTGCTTTGTAATGTGAAATCGGAAATGGATGGTACCCCCTACAGCTCTGTGCCAGATCCAAATCCGAAAATTCCGGCATGGCTGTGCCCCCTCCTCCATTTCCATCGGCGATCACCAACCTGGATTTTTTCACGGATTTGATCGTGTCTAAAGCAGCTTCAGCTACTCGATAATAATCCTGTATATCCACCGGTCCGCCGGGACTATGCTGATCATTGGGATCGAGACGCTGAAAGGGCTCATTCACCAAATCAAAGCTTAATTTCTTCTTGGAAATCCCTTTGTATCGGGCAGCCCACATCTCCCAGTGTGCGCAAAAAGCATCCTGTACTTCCTTATCTTTCCAAAGATTGTAAGGCTCAATGAAGCCTGCATTGATGCAGAACCCGGGCACTCTATGGAGGTTCAAACTTACGTGCAAACCATGATCTATACACTGCTGGATAAGTTTATCAACTTGCTCCAAGCGGCTCTCATCAAAATTCAGAACTTCATCGGGACGAATCGGTCGTGAGCGATCTATATCAAGGTAACTTGGATAAGAAATAGGAATCCGAACAAAATCAAATCCCCAATCCGCTATCCATTGGATATATTGGGGTTTGGTAGGCCTGCTTCCTTTAGGATCATGAGAGAAAAAATCAAGTAAGTTAAACCCCTTCCAAGCAGGCAGTTTGTTTTTGGATTTGGCGATTTCGGCAAAAGCCTGAAGTGAAGTACCGGTAGCTAAGCCAAGGCCTGTGCCGAGTAATGCGGATTTCTTGAGAAAATCCCTACGGGAGTCTGAGGTGTTCATGGGTTATTGTAGGTTTGAAAAGCTTAAGATAATAAAGCCGATCAACTCGGGGACTGAAACTAAGAACAATTATATTCACTTAGGAGCATTTTTAAGTACTAAACTAAACAAACCCCTACTCCTCTCCCGTATGCTACCCTAACGATACGACATGCGAAAATTCATACTCATTCCCCTTTTTCTTTTTATATCTTCAGTGGGACTAGTATTGTATGACGTATTTAGGTAAAAAGGTCCTGATTATTTCTCCACCAGCCTGAGCTTATAAAACAGATTGTAATCCCGCTCCACTTCTCCATCGTCGGCTTTTACGATAAGGGTTCCGTCCAAAAGCCCCAGATTGACATTACCTTCTACCGGAAGTTTATTTAGTATCCCAATTTGCCGGTCTCCTTCTACGACAATGTAGCGTGGATTTCTATACTTAGCCTGCGCTTTGCCCCACTCGGGATCTTGCCAATAATTCTCCCCTTTTGCCCGGAACTCATTGAATACATCTTCCGGAACTGCCGTATAAAAAATCACCAACCGGTAATCTCCAAAACTCTTCACATCACTAAAAGAAGGATACAACACATGCTCCCGAGATACATCAGGGATTTCCTGACGTCTATCAGGATGAGAGAGTGCCACCGCTTTTTCATTTGTCAATGAATTCCCGTCAAAATCATACAGGAAAAGATGATCTCCTATCGGAGGAAGAATTACAGCCTTCTTTCTAGGTAAATCAACTGTCAAAAAAGGGAAACTTTGCCCAATCCAACGGGTGGTCTTTCGCGGCGCCCATGATTCGGGGTACAAATTCAAATACTTGATGGAATCTTGGCCCAAATCATATAAGAACCCGGTTTTCACGAGATTATAAAAGTCCCCTCCAATTTTGTCAGGCTCCACATCTGCCGGATTATATGAATTCACTTCCTCTCCCAGAATAAAGTCATTTCCCTCCTCTACCCAAGCAGTAAACGTCTGTCTAAAAAAAGAAATGAAAATAGCATTTAACCCAATAGCCGGTCCGTTGATTTTTTTCAGTTTTTTAAAGTCCCTATCAAAAATATGGAAATCCATAGTCGCTGATATCTCCTTAAAAATAAACCGATCCTTACCCAAAAATCTACCTTCCCAGATCATCGAAACTTGGTTGGGACCTTCTCCCGCCAGCTCTACTTCCCCGATCATCTCTCCGTTTCCATTTACCAGGAAAATTTTACCCCCGCGACGTTCCTTCATAAGGAACTGATCCAATTTCTCCTGATAATCTAAAATCACCAAATCTTCCATCACATCCACCATGATCGAATCAACCACTTCAAACTGAAGTTCACGGATTGGATCAAGAGAGGTGGTAGTGGACTCTTCTTTGGAGCAGGAAAAAAGTGTAACTGAAATAAGAGCAATAAATACAAAAAGAATGGATTTGATCATAGCAATGAATTTATAGTTAGTCGGGAAGAAAGGGATTTATAGGACAAGAATGATTGGACAATATACCATCACTCAAAAAAATTGAAGGATTTGTAGACTAAACTCTTTGCTCCTTGACAGGTTCGAGGGAGCCAAATCACCAATTTGAGATACAAGAAAAATAATTCAAGAACCGCTCTAAGACAAAACGAATCATCCCTGCAAATTTAAATACTGTATTTAAATTTGCAGGGATGATTCAACGAACGTAATAACCTATGGCTAGCTGCTGCAGAGATCAAATTCAGCGTAAATCCAACACTCACCAAAGGAACATATACTGCAGTAGAAGATTTAGGAATCGGGCTTTTGCATGTCATTATTCCCAGAGACGAAAATTATCCCATCGCAAATAACATTCAGGTCGTGGGCTTACAGAAATTCATGGAAGTGCTTTCTGGCTAGACTTTTCAGATGATGCATTTCTCCCTACAGCAAGTCATAAAAAAGACCAAAGGTTATTGCGATCTGTCGTGTCGCCGCGCGAAAAACCTAAACACCCCTTTGCGCCTTGGCGACTTTGCGGGAGTTACTTCCTTCACCATCACCTTAGGCTTCTTCCACAACAACACGGGCAACACCCAAAAGACCCCTACCATACTGAATGTCAATCCGCCAATCGTCCCGATGGCAAGGGAGAACCAGAACACCTCATTTTGCCCTTCCATGATAAATGGAATCAACCCAAAGCAGGTGGACATAATCGTCAACAGAATCGGAATTGCTTTTCCTGCTACAGACTTAAGCACATTTCGGTTATAAAGTCCCTGACTTCGATTGTTCTGATCATTGACAATAAAGATCCCGGCATTCACGGCCAATCCTCCCAGCATCACAAAAGCAGCATAACCTCCGTGGTCAAAGTAAAAATCGAAGAGAGCAAAAATCAGAAATAAGCCAATGAAACTAATCGGAATAATCGCGATGATGTATACCGGTTGTTTGAGGTTCTCAAACAATACTGAGCAAATCATAAAAACCCCGATAATCAACAGTCCCAGGAGGGAATACTGACGCTTTTGTTGATCGAAATTCCAAGAATAGGAATCCTTCTTGGCTTCATATCCTATAGGCATGGTCTTCTTCATCTCATCAAGTACTTCTTCGAGATACTCATTGCCAAATTTCGCAGACCCCATGTACTCAAAAGCGACTATACGGATGTATTGTCTATTTTCTTTATTAAGGGAATTAGTTGTAGTCTCCTTTGTGAGTGTGCCATAGTCAGCTATTTTAAAAACCCTATTTTCTCCTCCTATCAGGCCTTTTTGCTCCAGATCGAACTTACTGAAACCATCGGACTTGCGCTCACGGACTACAAGTTCATAGTTTTTGTTGTCCAATGTCAGCGTAGTCGATGAGGAAGTTGGCTTGGACATATCCTGCATGGCCGTGATCACTTCGTTTTGGTTGGTCTGTCCAAGTGCAATTTTATTCTGATCCAGACGAAGGACATATTCTTCGGTTTTCTGCTCCCCATAGCCCATTCGCTCATTGGTTTTCACCTCCTGTATCCGCTTATGGACCAAAAGTTTCTCAGCCAATACATTCGCCTGCCGCTCCAGTTCATCGAAATTGTACCCCATCATTTTCACCCGGTAGCTAGGAATCTGATCTCCGCCCCCACCGGTATAAAATCCCTGTCCCACACCGTAGATATTCCACTGCGCGCCACTCCAATCAGTTGATTTCACAGAGAGCTTACCCTTAAGCTGATAGGGCAAGGCACCATTTTCATAAGCTTCCTTGAAGGTGATTGCTATCATGGCACTTTGTCCGGAATTCACGGTAGTCACGAACTGGTCTATGCCTTCCACGTCTTTCAGGTAAGTCTCAAACTCGCGCATGATAAAATTCATCTGCTCCAGCGTATTCCCAAAGGGCAATCGGCAATAAACGTAAAGCCTTGTCTTTGTTGCCTCCCTATAGCCGCCTTTTTCATACACCCCCCTGGCAAACATTCTCATAGAACCGCCCAATGCCTTGTCCACATAAGGCCGGATCTCCTCCTGATAGAAGGTATTACCGATTGTCTTGTTATACCATTCGTGGCCTTCCCATTTGGCCGGGAGGAAAAACACCGGCAACCCAAAAAGCAAGACCAATAGCATAATAAATGTCTTTCGGTATCTGGCCGTCCAGCCAATTGCTTTTTCATAGCCTCGCAAAGCTTTGACCCGTTTTCTCAATTTTGGAACAGTCAATTTTCTTCCTTGACGCACAGATTCTTTGAACATCACCTGATAAAAAGCGGGGGTAAAAACCAATGCGATCAATAAAGAAATTCCGAGCATTACTGAAACGACAATGGAGAATTCGGTCAGGTTTTTCCGCTCTTCTTCAGGTAGGAAAAAGACTATCATCAGCGCCATAATAGTGGTGAGTGAAGCTGCCAAAAGTGCTAGGAAAACCCGACGGTTTTTGTGCTTATGCAGATGGTCAATCATAATGATCGCGTTGTCCACGATCAAACCAAAACTAATTGTCAATCCTGCCAAGGAATACATATGAACATCGACCTTGAGAAAATAAAGCACAATTGCACATAGGCTAAGATTTGCCAGAATCCCCAAAAAAAGAATAGTCAAATACTTAATATTCCTGTTTATTAGAAATATAAACACAACCAAAATCAGAATAGATAGCCCGGATCGCTTGTAGATTTTATTCAGCTCTTTTTCTAAAAATTCGGTATCGTCATTTTCCAATCGTACTTCAAAGCCTGCAGGAAGCAGTTCACCGGCATTCTGGATGGCTTGCTTCAGGTTTTGTGCGAGCAGGACTTTATTGACTCCATCACGATTGTACACCGAGAGGGTGACGGAGTTGTTTCCGTTGATCCTGAAGAATCTCTCAGGTTCAGCCTCTTCCAAAGTCAAGCTGGCCACATCACGGAGTCGTACCTCCATCCCATGCTTTTCGCTTACGACCAAATTCTCCAGCTGGTCTTTTCCTTTAAGGGAACGATCCACTTGGACGAAAAGCGTCTGGCCCTGATTGTTTATCACCGCGCCGGGGAATGTCAATCCAAAGGCACTTCTCACACTGGATTCCACCTGACTTCTGGTGACACCAAAAGCCTGCATCTTCTGGATATCGTAAGTCACAAAAAGCTGCAGATCATTTGCCCCACGTACAATCACTTCCTCCACTTCTTCAAAGCCTGTCAGTGCCGGCTTCAGGATGTCTTCCGCTATTTTTTTGATCTCAAACGAGACAAAAGGTCCATTGACGCTATAAATCAGAATAGGATCTTTGGCATCTGACCGAGCTTGATCAGTCTGTGAGACCGTGGGATATCCTACCCGCGGATCCATCTGTGGATAAATCTGGCGGATCATAGAAGAAATTTCAAACTTCTTCATCTCCATATCGGCTTTCTTATCGAAAGTCAGCCTAATAGACCCTCCATTGTAATTAGATGTTGATGTGATTTCCTTGAGCTCAGATAGCCTTGAAAAAGCCCCTTCCAAGGGCGAAGTAGCCAGCTTTTCCACGATCTCCGGAGAAGCATTGTTTATCCCAAACCCGATGGAGAGAACCGGAGATTTTTCTTTGGGGTTCAAATCCACAGAAAGCATAGGAATCACCGCCAATCCCAAAATTGACACGACCACAAAGACTATCAGGATTCTGAATGGGGTCATATTAGGTCGTTTTCAGAGATTTCTTGGAAACAGTAAACCAATAAGCCAACGGCACAAAATACAAAGCTGTAAGTGTACCTATAGTCAAGCCACCAATCACCGCAAATACCAAAGGTCTCTGTAAATCCGCTCCCAAACCACTGCTAAACACAATCGGTATCAATGCCAGAATCGTCGTAATCGAAGTCATCAGGATTGGTTTGAGACGAATCTGTCCCGCTTTGTGCAAAGCCATCTCCAATGCTTCCCCGGCTGAAACAGTATCCGATTCCACATATTCTTTACGAAGTCGGTTGATCGTATCGATCTTCAGAATCGCATCATTCACCATGATTCCCAGCATCACCACCAAGCCAATGGCAGACATCACATTCAGCGAGGCTCCGAAAACAAACAGTACCAAAAATGCTCCTCCTATGCCAAGCGGAAGTGTAAATACCACTATCAAAGGCTGGATAAAACTCTCAAATTGTGCAGCCAAAATAAAGTACAAAAGCAACACTGAAATCATCAAAATCCCAATGAGCTGACGGATATTTTCCTTGTCCTTGAAATACTGACCGACGGTGGTGACTCCGAGATTTTTGTCCTGACCCCAGCGAATGTACTCACGGGCATGCTCATCAGGATTCTCAGTGGTCACATTCAGCGACTGATAAATCCCCCCTTTGTCAGCAGTCACATATTTATAATGATCTTCATATTGATAGTCCACAAATTCCCCCAGCACATAAGAAGTCGTATCCGAGGCAACCACCCTGGTAGTACGCAATAGATCTTCAAATCGTGCATTGGCCTCTTTCAGGCGAATCGGGGTAATCTGACCAAAACGTCTGATATCCGTAATCGTGAAGCTGCCAAAAAGCCTGGAAATCTGCGTTTGGACTGCATCAACTGGGATTTGGTAGGTAGCCATTTTATCCGCCCGAAGCGTAAAGACCACAGAAGCTTCTTTCTGCAATCCAGGGCCACGCTCCCATTCCTGCACAGGAAACTGACTTAGCCAAGGATCCATCTTAGTTTCCGGCACCGGTTCTTTTGAGCCCAAGTCTTTCCATCTCACCTCATAAAAAGGCATGGTAGAATTAAACAATTGATCGAAAGCATTTGGCGCATCACCAAGGTTAAAAGCCGCTTCAGGATAATTCTTTTTTAGAGTTGCCGCCAATTCCTTGATAGCGGATTCTTTTTCTGCCACAGTAGGAAAAAGGAAATAAAGCAAAGATTGCTGTATTGAATTCTCTCCGTCAAAAAGCAGGAATTGTTTCACCCCAACATCCGCCTCTACCTGAGAATAGCTTCCTTCCATGCTTTTCAAAAGCATAACCACACGGTCTCTGTTTTCAGCTGCGGAAATCGGCTCACTCCAATCCACATCCAGCGTAGCATCCAGCTTTTCTATCTCCGGCAAGCCGGTCGTTTTCAGCATCAAACTGACAGCCAACATAAGCGGAATCAAAAGCAAAAATACCAGCATGGACACTTTTCTGCTTCGGATCACTTTGCGATAGCCAAATTCATACAAGCCCAACACCTTGCTAAAAAAAACACCTTCCCCATCATCGTAGGCTTTTTTGCTCCGGGAAAACATCAGGAAATAAAGCATCGGCAATAGAATAAAAGCCACTGCAAGGGACACTGACAGAATCGCTGTCACCGCTACTGCCTGATCAAAAAACAACGCGCCTGAGATCCCACTCAGAAATATCAGTGGCACAAATACCGCTAGCGTAGTAAGTACTGAACTGATCAATGCACCCATTACTTCGTTCACTCCTTCCACGCATGCTTCGAAAAGCGGCAGGCCACCTTCACGCTTGCGGGTGATATTATCCAAGACAATAATCGCATTATCGATCAACATCCCTATTCCCAGCGCCAATCCCGAAAGGGAAATGATATTAATGGATAGATCAAAGAAGTAAAAAATCAAGAAACTGATCAATAAAGAAGAAGGTAGGCTCACACCGATAATCAACGGAATCCTATAATCCTTCATAAAAAGGAAAAGCACTGCAAATGCGAAAACACCTCCAAAAAGTAAGGACGTTTCCAAGTTGGAAATCGCAGCATTCAGGAGATTGGACTGATCTTGGGTAAGCTCAAATTCCACCTGAGGATAATCCGCCTTGAACAACTCCAGGGATTTTTTCAACTCAGGAATCAACTCATTCATTTTGGCAGAAGCCTGCTTATGAACAGTTATTACCAGACTTTCCTTTGTTCCGAAAAGATGATAGCCAAGTGTCTCCTGCGTCTCATAACTTACCTTAGCCAGTTTTCCCAAAGGGACAATTACTCCCGAGGGGGCTGCTACAGGAAGACTCTCTATATCCCTTGGTGTATCCACCCGGGTCGCCAGACGAAGGTAATAGCGGAATTGACCGTCTTTTACAGAGATCCCCGGAAGTTCTCTATTGCCTGATTCGATCGCGGAGATTACATTCTGCTGAGTAATTCCAAGTGCAGACAAAGCCTCAACATTGGGCTCTACCGTGATGATCCGCTCCTTTTTCCCATTGATATCCACGAGAGAGACACCCGGCAATTGCTCTATCCGCTTTTTTAGGACATTCTCTGAAAGAAGACTTACCTCCACCTCATCCACTCCTGCCCTTGGTACCACCTGCACTCTGGCCACAGGTATATCAGAGGTATTGATCCGGATCACTTCCGGGCGTCCCAGATCTGCAGGCAATCCATTTGTCAACCTGTCTATTTTCTCATTGACATCTATGTAAGCCAACTCCATTTTGGTGTTGTAGTCGAATGTCAATCGGATCGTACCCACTTCGGATCCTGCTTTGGAATCCATTTCCTGTAAGCCATTCAAAGTGATCAATCCTTCACGAATTCGGCTCAACACATTTTGCTCGATAGCCTCGGGAGAGGCATTCGGATAATTGACTTTCACCACGATCTGCGGTACATCGATCGGGGGCAAAAGCGAAATAGGCAGCGTACGCAAAACGATAAAAGCAAACACCATCAGCGCCACAAAAGTCATAAAAACTGCTATAGGCCGGGCCAGTAAAAATCTAACCATGGCTTATTCTTTTATGATTTGAACCGGTGCCTGATGTGCAAGCTGCAGATTGTTGGTGGTGATTACTGTGCTGTTTTCTTCAATTCCCTCAAGAATCTCCACTTCCTCCCCATTATCTTTACCCACTTCCACGTAGTTCCATTTAGACTCCTTATTTTCTATGGTGAAGACCACTGCCCTGCCGGATCTATAGACCAGCGCATCCTTAGGTACCACCAGAGAATTATTTTGCGGAGAACGGATGACTGCTCTGGCGTTCATTCCCGGAAGCAACGCCTTATTGGCCGGCAGGGTAATAGAAACCTGCACCAAACCACTTTCATCTACTTTTGGGTTGATCCCGGTCACCCTCCCTTCCAAAGCTGCTTGGGTATTTGATATAGGATAAACCTCTGCTTTCTGATTGAGGGAAATAAAACTGATGTCGGATTCCAGCACCTTTACCTTTAGAATAAACTGATCGGTTCCTAAAATCTGGCAAAGCACTTCGTTCGCACCCACCAAACTACCGGCTTTGAATTTCAGGTCAGCAATTTGCCCTGAGATAGGTGCCCGCACCACACTTCTATCGAAGCTCATGTGAGCTTCCTTAAGCTCTAATTCTGATAAGAAAACGCCATTTTTGGCTTTCAGCTGTTCATCTATTATAGTTTGCCCGTCAATATCCTCTGATGAAAACACATTTGGAAAGCCCATCTTGTCTGATTCATAATTTGCATTTGCATTTCGAAGAGCAATTTTAGCTTTTTCCAGTCTAAACTCCGGCTCGGTAGGATCCAGCTTCGCTATTACATCACCTTTGCTCACTGACTGTCCTTCCCGCACATGGACCTCGAGCAGATAACCTGCCTGCTCTATCACAGCCAGAACTTCCGCTCCGGCTTCGAGTTTGCCGGGAGCATTGATCAGATAATCAAAGCTTTTTCGCTCCGCAGTGGCAACATTCACTTCAGTAGCAGCAACCTGGTTTCGAAAGGATTCTGTAGGAGCTTCTTCGGACTTTTTCGTATCTTCTTGACAGGCAGAGAATAGGACTATTAAAAAACCCAAAAGTGTTGGAGTAAAGTTTTTCATTTAAATAGTAGTTTCGACTATTAAGAAACTAACTAATTCTTCAATGTCAAAATCTTTATTGCACGAATACAGTTAAAAAAAGTGAATTATCTATAACCCTAGCTATCAGTTGGCGGAAATAAATTTGCCGTATCCATAAAATTCCCGATGGAGAGGCATAAATCTCATTTTCAGATCATTTATAGCTCGGGACGCTATACCCCTCAGCACTATCGAGGTTAAAGACTTCCTACTGAAAAATCCAGTCCACCCTCGGGGACTTTGATCGGTTCCTCCACAGGCCGCAGCCGCAAAGTAGCAGGAGGTTCCTCTCCAAAATATTCAATCAGTCGATTTATTTCTCCGGGATTTTCTACTTCGATTCTTACTTTGGTAATTCCATCGTGAAGAAGCCCTAGCTGAGTCCCGGCTTTACGGGACAAATCTATGATGCGCCTGGAGTTTTTAGGCAATCTGTCATTCACCCTTACCCAGACAAATTCGCCGGTATCTACTCTTGTTACTTTTATTCTGGTGTCGAAAGGCAAAGTTTTGTGAGCCGCGGTAAGACTGTCCATATGAAAGATCTCGCCATTGGAGGTTTTTCTTAAATGAAATCTTCTCCCATAAAAACTAGCCGTTCCTTCCTGTATCAATAAAGCATCAGGGGGTAATGCTGACGGAGAAGTATCAGACGACAGAGCTGCTATCAATATCAGAAACCAATTCCACATAAACTTTTCTCGGATTATCGCCTGCCTTTTCAATAAAGATGCCAATTATTGTCATTTAGACCAAATGGCTTGCAGCTGGTGATCTGCTGAAGTAATTTAGTCTTTCATTCATTTTTAGGCTACGTATATGATCAAAATACTCCACACGGCAGATTGGCACTTGGGTAAAAGGCTTCAGGAATTCTCCAGATTAGAAGAGCAAAAATTGGTTTTGGAGGAAATCAGGACTATAGCAGATCGCGAAAATGTCGATTTAATTCTTTTGGCAGGAGATATTTTTGACACATTCAATCCAAGTCATGAAGCGGTAGAATTACTTTACAAATCACTTCGAAGACTTACCAATGGAGGTAAGCGTCCGATTGTTGCCATCTCCGGAAATCATGACAGTATACAGTTCGTTGAAGCTCCCGATCCCTTGGCCCGGGAAATGGGAATATTTTTCTATGGTAAATACGACACCATAATCCCTAGCGGGAAGCTGGACAACGGCATAGAAATCACTCAATCAGCCATGGGATTCGTAGAAATAAAACTTCCCAAATTTGATTTTCCGGTTCGGATCATTCTGGCACCTTATGCGAATGAAGTCTCCATGAAAACCTATCTCGGAGAAGTTGATCGTGAGGAGGAATTCCGTAATCTAATGGGGAAAAACTGGAAAAATCTGGCCGATCAGTATTGTGATGAACAAGGTGTGAATCTATTTGCAGGACATTTTTTCTTTATGAAAGAAGGAGAAAAGCAAGAACCTGAACCTGAGTCCGAGCGCCCAATACTTCATGTAGGGGGAACTCAGGCACTTTTCACCAGAAACATTCCCCATCAGATCCAATACGCTGCATTGGGCCATTTGCATCGCTATCATGCTGTAAGCCACGAGCACTGCCCTGTCGTCTATTCCAGCTCGCCACTCGCCTACTCCTTCAGCGAAGCAGACCAACAGAAGCAAGTGGTGATCATCGAAGCAGAGCCGGGCAATCCCGTACATTTCCATCCCATCGGTCTCAAAGAAGGACGACCCCTCTATCGCAAAACCTTCGATAAGCTACCCGAAACCTTGGCTTGGCTGGAAGAAAACCCTTATTGCTTTGTAGAATTAACCTATGCTACCGAAAATTCGATTGAAGCCGCGACTAGAAAAGCGATAATGAAAGCCCACGACGGCATCGTCAATCTAATCCCACAAATCAAAAACCCTTTGGGCAGGGAAAATCAAAGTTTGCAGGTAGAAGATCTGGGAAAAGACATGGAAAGCCTCTTCAAACTTTTCTATGAAAGCGACAAAGGCCAGAAACCAAACGCAGAACTACTCGCAATCTTCAAAGAAGTCATCAGCCAAAACGAAGAAATATGATTCCTATCAAACTCGATATTCAGGGATTATATTCCTATAAAGAAAAACAGACCATAGAATTTGACAAACTCACGGCTGCCGGACTGTTCGGGATTTTTGGTGCGGTAGGCAGCGGGAAATCATCCATTCTGGAGGCGGTACTTTTGGCACTTTACGGGAGTACTGAGCGTCTTTCTGATCGCGGAGAAAAGAATAGCATGGTCAATCTGCAAAGCGATCAGTTGCTCGTAAACTTCGAATTCAGCTCAGGAAGAAACAATGCCAAAACTTACCTGGCCCGCTATGCTGCAAAGAGGAATACCAAAAACTTTGACGACATCAAACCCGCCGAACACACCTTCTATGAAAAAACAGATGGGAATTGGCAACCAATTACAGCCAGGACCGAGGAGATAATCGGCATGCGTAAGGAGCACTTCAAGCAGACTGTCATTATTCCTCAGGGAAAATTCCGTGAATTCATCGATCAGAAACCCACAGACCAGGCAAAGATGATGAAGGAGCTTTTTGGCTTGGAGAGATTTGACCTTTCATTCAAGACCGGAATTCTATTAAAAACTGTCAAAGAACAGAAAATCCGACTTGAAACTCAATTGCAGGGACTGGAGGAGATCACAGAAGAAATATTCACTGAAAAACAAGCGCAATTTTCAGTATTGAAAAGCCAAGCGACCGAAGCTTCTCTCAAGCTGAAAACTGCAGAAATAGAAATCCGAACCCAAGAAAACCTCCAGGATAAATATCTGCAATTGCTGAAGTTCAGAACTGAGCGGGAGAACTTAAATATTCAACTGCCGGAAATAGAAAAACAGCGCCAGCTGCACTCAGAATTCATTACTGCCACCACTTATCTGCGACCGGTATGGGAGCAGATCAGGGATACCAAATCAGACTTTGAAAAGTATAAAGTAAGTGTCATTGACTGCGAGCGCTTCAAAATTGAATTTGCCAAGGAAGTCTCTGACCTCGAAAAAGAAGAAGAAGAGCTAAAGAAGAAGAATCAGGAAAGACCTCTGCGGGAAAGTAAAATCAGAGACCTGAAGAAAGTCATTGAGATTCAAAAGCTGGAAACTCAACGCGAGGATGTAAATTCAACTTTAGTGAAACTGTCACCGGCTATAGAGACCAAAAAGCAAAGCCAGAAAGAGTTAGAAACAAAAATCGCTGATCTGGAGAATCAGGCAGAAAAGGTAAATACCGTAGACAGTACATCTTTAGCACAACTCTTAAGTTCTGCAAAAGACTGGCAGCACACGACAAACCAATTAAACAAAGTTCAGCTTGAAGCAGAGGAGGCAAAAAGAGAAGCGGAAGAAATTCAGCTCAAACTAAATGAACTTAAGCATAGAATTCCTGATGTAGCCGATTCTTTCGAAACATGGGTTGTTTTACAAAAAAACAGCATAAGGAATTTGGAAGAGCAGCGGGATCTGCTCATACAAAAGCAAGGGCTTGCCGCTCACGTTCATTTACTCCATCAAGGTGAAGCTTGTCCACTTTGCGGTGCTTTGGAGCACCCAGATCCCTTGGATGGTGATGGAGGAAATGAGCTGGAGCTGAAATCCCATGAGATCCATGAAGCCAAATCCCTACTTGAGAAAACTCAAGTTTTAGCTTCTACGCAAAATGAATTGCTCTACAAACTCGAAAACCATCAAAGAACCCTAGGTGCCAAGAACGATGAAATTCATCTCCTAACACAGAATTTTACCGCATTAAAAACCGGACTCACTGATCATGAGATAGATTCTCAGGAGAGTCTGCAAGCCAAAATCAGCGCTATAGAACACAGCAGTCAGGCGCGGGAGCGACTTCTCAAAGAAGTAAAAATACTTCGAAAAAACTGGGAAGCTGATCGGGAACTGATCACTCAGTCCGAGAAAGAACTTCAGCAGGCGCAGTTGAAACTGCAATCTGTGCAGTCCAATATTTCTTCCAAGAAAGAAGAAATCCGGGATATGGCCTTCTGCAAGCAGTTTTTCACCAAAGAGCCCGATCAAATCCAAGCCACTATTGACAAAGTGGAGAAGGACATAGAAGAAGCACTGCAATTGCTCGAAGGAAAGCAAAGGCATCTTCGCGACCAAAGAAGCAAAAGAGATATAAATCTGGCGGATTTAGAAAATTTCATCCGGCTGTGGGAGCAAAGCCAAGCTAAGCTTGAAAGACTCACCTCAGAATTTGAATCGCTGAAAGTACAGCATGGATTCAGGGATGAGGAACAATTAATTCACTTATTCCGGCATTCAATTGATGCGGAAAAAGTAGCCCGTGAAATAGCGGATTTTGACCGCAAACGCGATATAGCGGAGAATAGAATTCAGGAACTTCAAGCTGAAAATGGAGTGGCTGATTTTCAGGAAAATGCATTTCAGGAATTTGTCATATCCTTCGGGAATCTAAAAACCAATGCAGAATCCTATCAAAAGCAGGTTCATTTACTCGACAAAGAAATCCAAGAAACTACGGCTAAACTAGCAGAGAAGAAGATTCTTCAGACTGATTTTGCCAAGCTGGAGATAAGGGAAAGCTATCTCAAGGAACTGGAAAACATGTTCCGTGGAAGTGGATTTATAAAGTTCGTGAGTTCTATCTACCTAAAGGAACTCTGCAACACCGCCAACGTGAGGTTCATGAAGCTTTGCAAAAACCAGCTTAGTCTGGAGATAGACGGCAATAATATATTTTGGGTGATTGATTATCTGAACGGAGGCAAAAAGCGACTTCTCAAAACGCTGTCGGGCGGACAGACATTTCAGGCTTCACTTTGTCTGGCTTTGGCTTTGGCAGAGAAAGTAAAAGCACTTAATCAGGCAGATCAAAGTTTCTTCTTTATGGATGAGGGGTTTGGAGCCTTGGACAGAAATGCCCTTCGGGTAGTCTTCGAGACCCTCAAATCACTTCGTCATGAAAACCGGATAGTCGGAATTATCAGTCATGTAGAAGATCTGCAGCAGGAAATCGGGGTCTTCGCCAATGTGGAACTCGATCCTGAACGGGGATCTCAGGTGAGCTATTCATTTTACTCAACGCAGTGAGTGAATTTACTCAGTACATTGAGTAAAATCTTAAATACAGACATTATACATTGAAAATCAATTAATTACAAAATAATTTTAAAAACGAATTAAATGAATTAGAGCGCATAATTTATCGTTTTTAGGCGCTTTGCTCAAAAGTGGATGAGATGAAAAAGGATTCTAATCTACGCCCAAAGCCCTGCCTCCTTCGTAGTTAAAAAAATTCCCACAAAAAAGACAGCCATTCGACTGCCTTTTTAATTATATAAATCTAACACATCCATCCGCAAGAACTCCTCCCAGGGAATTCCACCCGTCCCGACAACAAGAGATTTTTCCGGATGATAGGCACTCGTGAAGGAATTCAAGCCTGTCAATCCACCGACTTTTGAAGTCTTCACTTCCAAGGCTATTATTCGCTTCTTGTACTCTACTACAAAGTCAACCTCATTATTCCCTTCTCTCCAATAGTAGACGTGCAACTTTCTCTCTTTGAAAGTCTGATTTACCAGATGGGCTCCTACTGCAGACTCCACCCATCTCCCCCATGCACGATGATCCGCTTGGAGAGTTTCCATGGTTTCATTAGAAACACCTGACATGATCGCAGTATTATGCACCATGAATTTGGGACTGGAAGATCGCTTTCTGACGAGATTAGGACTGTACTTTTCGAGCCCACTTAGCAAGCCAGCCTCATTCAAAAGCACTAAATAATGGGTCAGTGTAGTGGTGTTTCCTGCATCAGCAAGCTGCCCCATGACTTTGGTGAAGCTGAGAACCTGCCCCGAATAGGATGAACCAATCTCAAAGAGCCGCTTCATAAGCGCCGGCTTATCTACACGGGTAAGCATTAGGATATCCTTAGAGATACTGGTCTCTAAGAGCGCATCCCGAACATAATTCTTCCAGCGATCTTCATCCTCTTTTAGCAAAATAGCGCCGGGATATCCACCGTACCAAATGAACTCTTCAGGGGAAAGTCCGAAAGCATCCTTCATTTCCCTGTAAGACCAATGTCCCAAATAAGTGGATTCAAATCTGCCCGCCAGTGATTCAGTCAAGCCTTGCTGCAACATCAATCTGGATGAACCCAGCAATACCACCCGAATATCCCGCTCCTCAGCAGTATCCTTATCCCATTCCGCCTTGACCTGCTCACTCCAGTTATCAATTTTCTGTACTTCATCGATTACCAAAATATAAGGTGTCTCAGGAGATCTGTCTTGCTTCATCCGAGCGTTTTCCCATTGCTGGGCTATCCATATCCTATCAGTAGCCGGCACCGCATCAGCAGCTACCAGTGTATGTGGCCAATTGATATCTTTCATGATCTGACGCACCAGTGTCGTTTTACCGACCTGACGAGGACCATAGATTACTTGGATGAACATTCTAGGCTCATCGCAAAGGCGTTTCTGTATCTGGTCTTTCTCTGCTCTCTGATAGCTCATTTTTTTTACTCTTTAACTTGAGTAAAATTACTCATTATATTGAGTAATTTCAAAAATTAGATCATATTAATTTTATTATCAATCAGTTACAAGATAATTTTTAAAGAATATTCATCCATAGTCAACAGGAAATAACAGATATGGGCACATTCAGGGATGAAAGTGTATTTGGGAAATAAGGCTTTGACTTTCTGCTCTCAGGCAGGCGTTCTGTCTTACAAACTTGGCCTTCCGTTCTAGGGGAGGCAGGTTACCTGGAAATTATCTCTAAACTATTGCCTCTGAGAAAATCTCCGCATCCTATGCGGTTAAAAATTTTCACAAAAAAAATCCTCTGACGACTGCCGGAGGATTTTTTGAATTAAGAAAACCTATTTACAATATATTCTCATTAACCCAATCAATTTCTTCCTTACGGATAGTATGATTGGAATCCTTGAAAATCAATAATTTCACTTTTGCACCCATCCTGCTCAGTAGGGTTTCTGAATCTTTTATTCTGGATAGTGGTACATGCATATCTTTTTCACTGCTTCCAATGAAAATTTTTGTACCCTCAAAATCTCCCGAATATTTCTCTTCCTGAATTTTCTCTCCTATCAATCCACCTGTAAAAGCTATAACTCCCCCCAGCTTCCTGGCATGCTGTGCCGCAAACTCAAGACTCAAACAAGCTCCCTGAGAAAAGCCAATCAGCACAACATTCTCCGAAGGTATATCTGCTTGAGCAATTTGGTCCCATGCTGCTTTTATACGCTCCAGCGATTTGGACAAAGCAGCTCGATTAGCCTCATCAGGTGCCATAAAACTATAGGGATACCAAGTTCCACCATCGGCTTCCGGTGCCAAAAGCGCATACTCATCAAGGGTAAGGTATTGCGAAAGCGAAAGTATACTCTCTGCATTTGCACCTCTACCATGAATTAATATCGCAGCTTTTTTTGCCTCAGCTAAAGGAACACCCGTTACTTTTATCTTAGTCATAAGCTTCCACATTTAACTTTACCGGTGCTAGACTCTCTTCAAATTTCGCTCGATTTGGTTCAGCCCATTCGGGTAGTTTGATCAATTCGCCCAAGTGTGCTTCATCCTCGTCTATAGCAAAGCCAGGCTCATCCGTAGCTACTTCAAATAGCACTCCTCCGGGTTCACGGAAATAAATGGAGGTGAAATAATTCCGGTCTTTCACTTCCGTTACCTGATATCCATTCCGCATCAAGAGTTCCTGAACCTGAAGTTGCGATGCTGCATTTTCTGTTCTGAATGCAATGTGATGCACCGTTCCGGCACTTTGCGAACCTCTATTCCCTGACTTGTCAAGAACGATATCCACTATATCTCCAGGCTTACCTGCTGTTCCATAGCGGAATCTGCCATTTTCCTCACCGATGAAGTGGTAATCCATGTGTTCAGTCAGCAACTTTTCGGTCAATTCTTTGGCTCTCAGATTTAAAGTAGCTCCATAGAACCCTTTAATCGAATGTTCTATTGGCACCTGACCATAAGACCAACCTGTTCTATCATCCCGGTCATTGGCCACCAACTCAATACCCATACTGTCATGATCTTCAAAGCGAATCAGCCGATCACCAAAACGGGTTAAAATATCAGATACGGAAATTCCATATTTCTTCAACCGCTCTATCCAATAGTCCAACGATGCTGATGGGATAGAAAAAGCAGTGTAAGTAACTTCACCCGCCCCTTTGCTTCCTTTACGCGCTCCGGTAAATGGAAAGGTGGTGAATACTGTACCCGGTCTTCCCAACTCATCTCCAAAATAGAAATGATAAACACCCGGAGCATCGAAATTGATTGTCTTTTTCACCAGCCTTAATCCAAGGATTCCGGTGTAGAAATCAATATTTGCCTGTGGATTGCCTGCAATTGCAGTAATGTGATGGATTCCCGTGATTAATGGTTTCATGGTTGTTTGGGGAAAATGGTTGCTGTTGCCATTCCTGATTTCTAGTCTATTAAAAATACCGGAATGGTTTAAAGAAACCTTCGAAGTCTTTTAGACCTCGAAGGTTAAAATCAATTAGGCTTGTTTTACAAGCTGTACACTTAGGATCAAACGAACTTGATCACTAACTACTACACTTCCTGCTTCAGTCACCGGTGACCAAGTCAGACCATACTCTTTACGGCTGATTTTACCTTCAATCTCAAAACCGGCTTTAGTCTGTCCGTAAGGATCTCCGGCAATGCCACCGAATTCCACATCAAGAGTAAGAGGCTTGGTATTCCCTTTTATAGTCAAATCACCAACTAACTTATAATCTCCTCCCTCATTTACAATTTTACCGGCAAAGCTCAATTTCGGATGATTTTCCGCATCAAAGAAATCCGCAGACTTCAAGTGATTATCCCTGTCAGTCTGATTGGTACTGATACTGTCAATCGAGGTAGAGAATGATACACTTGAACCGTCAAAATCTTCAGAAGTGCTTTCTACCTGACCTTCGAATTCTTTGAAGTAACCTGTCACAGTAGATATCACTAAGTGTTTTACTTTGAAAGATACTTCAGAGTGTGTAGGGTCGATAATCCATTTTGTAGTACTCATAACTTTTTTTGTTTTAGTTGATTTTTGTTTGTATTGATATTAAATGTATATACACGTATAGGTGCAAATTTTTTAACCTCTCAGTTTATCAAGAAGTTCATTCATGGTGTCTACTTCTTCTTTGGTGAGATTGATCACTTGGTTGTTGAATCCTTCCATGTGAACTTGCAAATCGTCCAGTATTTGAAGTCCTTTTTCAGTAATCATAATATCTACCTGTCTACGGTCATTGCTGCATTCGCTCCGTTCTACGAGCATTTTTGCCTTCAATTTATCCACTAAGCGACTGGCGTTGGACATCCTATTGAGCATTCTATCCTGAATGGAGGACACTGTAATGGGAACACCATTTTGACCTCTTAAGATTCTAAGCACATTGTACTGCTCAGGAGAGAGATCAAAAGGCTTTAGAACTCCATTCTGGGCTGAGACCAAATAGCTATGTGTGTAGAGCAGATTGACCACTAATTTATTGTATGGGTCTTTAAACTCCTTCTGCTTAATTGCTTCTTCTAAACTCCCCATATCTTTTGTTGATGTATTTAATGTATATACATGTAAATGTAAAAAAAGGTTTCAACTAGTGGTAAAATAAATGGATTTTTTTTCAGAGTTTCTTAACTAGGAGTCCATACCGCATGTCAAAAGACCGTATAAACTGAAGAAATGCACTTTTCAACTCCTTTCTATTAGCCAATCCCCAATAAGTCTATTAATTTCTTTAGGCTTTTCTATTGAGCTACTATGGCCTGCTCCAGGAAGCAAGTGCAATATTGACTTGCGGATCCCCATCTGAATAAACTTGGCTTTTACAGGAGTGGTAGCTACATCTTCATCCCCCACTATGATCATCGTAGGACAAGTGATGCCTCCAAGCTCACTTTCAATCCCCCTCCTGTAAATCACTCCATCTACTGCCCCTGAGATAGTTTTTTTATTTGCTTTTAGTTCTGACTTCCAAAAATCAATTTTCTCGGTATTGAGTGGATCATTAAGCCAACTTTCTGCAAACATAATCTTCATCACTTTCCCGGTAACAGGAGGCACTACGCCAAACCATTTCACTATCCCGTTCAGGGTTTTGTATTTAGGGAGATTTTCCACCGGTTCAGAGTTGGCTGATGTTTCTAAGAGAATTAGGCTTTTGATCAATTCAGGAAATCTTGATGCAAGTCTCATCCCTATAAAACCTCCCATGGAAAGCCCTGCAAAGTGCACGGGGCCTTCACACAGTTCTTTGATCAATTCGGCAGCATCCTCAGCCAGTGTATCCATATCAAATGGTCCGACTACCTCACTTTGCCCCTGCCCCCTATGATCATATGCGATCACGCGAAATCGACTTTGAAGAAATTCGATTTGATCACCAAACATCTTATGACTCCAAAGCAAGCCATGTGAAAAGACAATCGTTTCCTCCCCATTTCCTTGATCCGTGTAGAAAATATCAACTCCGTTTACATTGATTTGGGGCATTAGTTAATTTATTTTAGTGTAATCTGCCGATAGAAATCGTGAATTGACCAAAATCACTGCATACCAAATTCAATTTCGGTTACCACGCTAAGCCTGGCTGGGTAATAGTATACCCCTGTTCAGTTTTTTGCTTTTCCACAATCTCCCTCACATCTTCCAAAAGCTTTTTGGCATCAAAGACTATACCGTCTTTCACTGTGTACTTTACGCCGCCTACCCGTATTGGTTTATTATTTTCATCAATTCGGATAGCTCCTGTTCCATAAAGTACTTTCAGGTTTTGAAGCGGATTCTCCTCAAGGATGATAAAATCTGCCAGTTTTCCAACTTCCACAGTACCAACCTCATTTTCCATTCCCAATAATTCGGCACCATACAATGTAGCCGAACGAAGAACTTCCAAAGGATGAAAACCGGCTTCCCTGAGCAATTCCAGTTCACGGATATAAGCGAATCCATAGAGTTGATAGATAAATCCGGAATCAGATCCCGCAGCCACTCTCCCGCCTTTGTTTTTATATTCATTCACAAAAGCCATCCAAAGTCTGTAATTTTCTTTCCACTGTATCTCCTCCTCCGTAGTCCAGTCAAACCAATAGGAACCATGGGAATGGCGACTTGGTGCATAAAATTCCCAAAGTGAAGGCAAAGTATAAACACTATGCCACTCTGCGGTCCTTGCCCTCATCATATCGCGATTTGCTTCATAGATATTAAATGTAGGATCAAGCGTGAAATCCAGTTCAAGCAGTTCATTCATTACTTTATTCCAATGATCCGAACCCGGCGCGGCAGCTTGCTTCCAAAGTTTACCGGCCTCACCAAAACGATGTTGTTCATTTTGATAGTTGTAATCCAGTCTGAAATCCTGAATCGTACGGTCTTCGAACAAGGCTTCCGGCAATCCATACCAATGCTCCATGGAAGTCAGACCGGCTCTGGCAGAATTCAATACATTCCAACGGGCTACATCCAACTGCTGATGATGCATTGCGGAGCGGAGCCCAATTCTTTTGTTCTCCATTATTGCAGCCTCCATCACCTCAGGATTGGCTCCAAAAAACTTAATCCCGTCAGCTCCTTTTCCGGCATTCTCATTTACCCAAGCTTTTGCTTGCTCAGCGGTGGTAATTGGAGTCTTGGATCCTTGCCCAAAACTAGTGTAAGCCAAAATTCTGGGTGCTGTGATTTCATTTGCGGCTGATCTTTTCTTTTGATCCAAGACCCAATCAAGTCCGTTTCCTGCCGAAGGATCACGAATGGTCGTAATCCCATGTGCCATCCAAAGCTTAAAGACATATTCCGCAGGAGTACCTTGGCCTCTTCCACCTATATGTGCATGTGAATCAATAAAACCGGGAAGTAAATAATGCCCCTCCAACTCATATACTTTATCCTCAGGACCGGCTTTTGGTCTTCGGCTTTCATCAATAGGCATTCCGGGATAGCCGACCACCTGGATTTGAGCGATTCTATTCTTTTCCACCACAATATCCACGGGGCCCACAGGCGGTGCTCCGGTGCCATCAATGAGAATCACTCCTCTCAAAATCAATCTTCCATACTGCCCATCTCCTTCCTCCCGGTCTGGAGCAGATTCTATCTGGCAATAAGAAGAAAAGGATATATACAAGCCCAAAAAGGCAAGAAGTAAAAATTTTCTATTCATATCTGTCAAGCTAATTCAGCTCAATAAGTTAAGCCAAAAAGACACAAAAAAAAATAAAATAAACGATGAGCTGAAAGCACAAAAAAGCCCTAAGGGATTTCCAAAGGGCTTTTATACAATTGTAAGTAGTTATTATAAATCCTTGAACTTCTCCATGATATCTTCTGAGATTCCTGTAAAGGAATATCCTCCATCGTGGAAGAGGTTTTGCATCGTAACCAGTCTAGTATAGTCAGAGAACATCGTGACGATATATTCTGCACAGGCTTCTGCCGAAGCATTTCCCAGCGGAGAAAGGGATTCTGCAAAATTGTAAAATGAATCAAATCCGCCTATCCCTGTTCCTGCTGTAGTTTTAGTAGGTGACTGAGAGATCGTATTGACCCTTACTTTTTTCAATTTGCCGAATCTATAGCCATATCCACGGGCGATGCTTTCAAGCAAAGCTTTGGCATCAGCCATATCAGTGTAGAAAGGAAAAACTTTCTGCGCTGCGATATAAGAAAGCCCTATGATCGATCCCCATTCATTCATCACATCCAGTTTCTCTGCCACCTGCATCATCTTGTGAAAAGAGACTGCAGACACATCGTATGACTTCATCGCCCAGTCGTAGTTAAGATCTCCGTAAGATCTACCTTTCCTGATGTTTGGCGACATCCCGATGGAATGCAAAAGAAAATCAAAGTTTCCTCCAAGATACTCTTTGGCTTCAGTGTAGAGTTTCTCGATATCTTCTGTACTCGTAGCGTCTGCAGGAATCACGATGGTATCACATTCCTTTGCAAGGTCGTTGATAGCACCCATACGCATCGCAATAGGCGCATTAGTCAAGACAAATCTCGCTCCTTGCTCTTTCGCTTTAAGCGCTGTTTTCCAAGCAATTGAATTCTCATCAAGAGCACCGGTAATGATTCCAAGTTTTCCTTTTAGCAAATTTTCTGGCATATAGCTAGGGGGTTATTTTCAAAAATATTGCCCAAAAATAGGAAAAAATAATCATTCAAGCCCCTAAATTGATGTGTGGTCGGAATTACCGACGGAGCAACTCCTTGGCGCTTTCGATAGCAGATGCGGACGGTGAGGCGCCGGAGATCATTTTTGCCAGCTCCAGCACACGCTCCTCCCGATCCAGAAGTTTTATTTTACTCACCGTTTTCTCTGAAGAGTTATCCTTGTAGACAAAATAATGAAGGTCCCCCTGTCCTGCTACCTGAGGTAAATGGGTAATGCAAATTACCTGATGCTTCTTTGAAATGTCCTGCATCATCCCCACCATCTTTAACGCTACTTCACCGGATATCCCTGTATCGATTTCGTCAAAAATCAGGGTAGGCATTGCCATTTTATCGGCCATAAGGTACTTAATGGCAAAAAGCAATCTGGAAAACTCTCCTCCTGAAGCCACTTTCTTCAATGGCTGGGGAGATGATCCCTTATTCGCAGAAAACAACAATTCGATTTCATCCATTCCATCAGGGGATGGTTCAATCGACTTGTGCTCCATGACCACTTTGGAATTCTCCATTCCCAAGGCTGCGAGCAAATTCTCCAGAGAATTTTGAAAATCCTTGAAGCTTCCCTGCCGCTTTTTGCGGAGCAACATTCCTGAATCCACTACCTGCTCCCTACTTTTCTCCAATTCTCGTTTGGCCTTTTCCAGCGTTTCATCCAAATTCTGAACCTGAAATACTTTATCTGCCAGCTCTCTTTCCAGCTCCATCAACTCTTCCACAGAAGCTACCCCATGTTTTTTCTGAAGTTGGTAAATCTTACTCAGCCTATCCCGGATCTCATCCAATCGCTCAAAATCAATTTCCACTCTACTATCCTCATCAGCAAGCGTCTCTTCTATGTCCTTCAACTCAATCGTGACTGCCTGAAAACGATCCTTCAACGAAGCAAATACATGAGCCAACCGCTCCAAGGACTGCATTCCATGCTGTACCTGTGACATTCCCTGCATGATACCGAATTGCTCATCTTGGAAAAGATTCAGCATCTCATTGATTTTCAATTTGATTTCCTCAGCATTCTCAAGAATTTCCTGAGTGGACTCCAGCTCATCCTGCTCGTTTTCCTTCAATCCCAAAACACTCAATTCTTCCAATTGGAATTGGTTGAAATCAGCTTCTTTTTGTAATTCAACAGCTTTTTTACTCAGTTCTTTGAAGGTCTTGTGTGCTTTCTGAAAAGCTCTAAAATCAGTCTTATAGTTTATGAATTCCTGTTGAGTTTGGGCAAAAGCATCAATTAAGCTAAGCTGATAGCTCCCTTCTCCCAATTGCAATGTATCATGCTGAGAATGTACATCCATCAAAAATCCTCCCAGCGACTTCAATCCCTCCAAAAGCACAGGGGTATCATTTACAAAAGAACGGGATTTGCCTGCCGGACTTATTTCTCTTCTGATGATACAGGTAGGTTCATAATCCAGCTCAGCCTGTTCAAAGAATTCCTTCAGTCCATAATCGGCTATATCAAAGATTCCTTCGATCACACATTTTTTATCCTCATGAAGCAAGACTTTAGTGTCAGATCTATTGCCTAGAAGCAATCCGACTGCACCGAGCATGATGGATTTACCGGCACCGGTCTCACCGGTAATCATACTGAGTCCCGGACTTGGCTGCATGTGCAGTTGGTCAATCAAAGCATAATTAGAAATGCTGAGCGATTTGAGCATGGGTAAAGCGTTCGTTTGGGCAAAACTAAAAAATCGAGCTTAGCTTTTCAGCAGCTCGTTATACTTTCTAGCATTATTAGGGTCAACTTCCAGCAATAATTCGACTATTTCTGTCCGAATCTCTAGAGAAGCATTTTTCATTACTGAAGCTATCTCATCGCTTTTGGCATCCATGAATGTAATGGTAAAAATCCCATTAGGCTGAGTTTTGTTTGCCTCTGCCAAAATCCGAATTGCTTCAAGGATATTTCCATATGCCTCTTGTGGACGAATCTGAAGAATATCCAACCCTTGGCGATGATACAGATAATAAGCATCCCGGATCACAGAAAAAACCGAAGAAATATAAATATCGTTAGTCAAAGCGTACCGGTTTCTCCGGTCAGAGGAATTCTGAACCCAGCCCGGTCTTCCGGATTGCTGTGCATTATTGACGATATCATTTGCTGCGGCAAAGAATTCATCTCCGCCTCGACTTTCGAAGGAATCATAATCCAACCCCAAGGCGATATGTGCATAAAATGCCAACAACGAGCTAATACTGTTCAAGTAGGTAAATCGATTGAATTCCAGAGGCTGGGATTCTATGTAATCAAAACTCCAGTTCCTATCAGCAAAATTAAAGACCAGACTTTCGTAATTTGTCCCATAAACAGGTCTGACAGTCTGGATCTGCACAGTAGCATTGTAAGACCCTACCTGCGGTACATCACTTATCGTGATAAGTAGATTCCCTTTGATACGCTCCTCAGGACGAAATTCATCCGTAGTCCAAGACCTTCCATTAAGAAATTGCTCAAAACTAGTCTTCATCTGGGAAAACACATCTGTGTTCTGGATCCGCGCACGTTCACTGTTGATCGTCACAGTGAAATTCAGCTCCTGTGAAAGACCGATGAATGAATAGCAAAAGAAGAGTATCAGGAGAATTCCCTTTTTCATCTGTTTTTATTTTGTTTTAAGAGTTCAGATAGCTTGTCCCGATCCGCCGCGGCGGATCGGGAGAATCCCGCTCGGTGAATAATCATCCCTTTGTGTGCCGACTACGACATGCTCGATTTCATAGTCTTAAAAATAAGGAATTATATATCCTCAAACCCAAACAGGGATATTTTTGATTTGATCCACTATCAGAGTTGCTATTTGGCTTTTTGGCAAAATCTCAGATTCAACGGACAATCCTGAAGCATGAAAAATATGTACTTTATTCGTATCCAACTGAAATCCCGCCCCAGATTCCTTCATGGAATTCAGCACTATTAGATCAAAATTCTTCTTTATGAGCTTCCGCTGAGCATTGTCAAATTCCTTCTCTGTCTCCAAAGCAAAGCCAATATGTATCTGGTTCTGTTTTTTCCGGGCACCCAAATTTGTTGCTATATCTACATTCTTAACCAAGTCAATAGAAAGGGTCACATCATTTTTTTTAATCTTCTCAGGAGCAATTTCCGCTGGAGTATAATCAGCCACAGCTGCAGCAAAAATGCATATATCCATTTGGCTATGAAGTTCAGAAGCAGCTTCGTACATTTCTTTGGCTGATTTCACATCTTGCCAGCGAAAGCTACCTTTATTTACCTTCAATGAAATCGGGCCGGAAATCACAAATACCTCTGCTCCCCTCGAAAGAAAGGCTTCCGCCAAAGCAAGTCCCATTTTTCCACTGGAGTGATTGCTAATATACCTCACCGGATCCAGCGCCTCCTGTGTAGGCCCCATGGTGATCAATACTTTTTTTCCTTTGAACTCAGCTTTGGAAGCAAAAAAGCTCTCGACTTTAGCCAGAATATGCTCAGGCTCCATCATCCTACCCTGACCGGACAATCCGCTTGCCAATTCCCCCGATTCGGCATCAAGGATAATATTACCAAAGGATTCAAGTCTCTGAATAGTTGATTGTACCGCAGGATGCTGATACATATCGAGATCCATGGCCGGAGCTACCATCACGGGACATCTTGCAGACAGATAGGTAGCAGAAAGCAAATTATCACAGATACCGTTGGCAAATTTAGCCAAGGTATTCGCACTGATTGGCGCTACTAAAAATAGATCCGCCCAAAGTCCCAATTCCACATGATTGTTCCATACTCCTGTTTCGTCTTTCTGAAATCGGCTTAAAACAGGCTTCTTGGAAAGTGTGGACAATGTGAGCGGAGTAATAAAATCAGAAGCAGAAGCGCTCATAATAATCTGCACTTCTGCTCCTTCTTTGACTAATAAACGGGTAAGAATTGCGGACTTGTAAGCAGCGATGCTTCCTGTCACGCCCAATAGTATTTTCTTACCCTTCAGACTCATAGATTTACTCGCCTGCCGGCTCTTCCGGAAATCTGCTGTACACTTTCCCTTCCATGAATTCTTCCATGGCAAGTGTGCTTGGTTTTGGCATTCTTTCGTAAAACTTAGAGATTTCAATCTGCTCTTTGTTTTCAAATACTTCTTCCAAATTATCTACAGTAGACGCAAATTCAGAAAGCTTAATATTCAACTCCTCTTTCAACGTATTGGAGATTTGCTTTGCTCTCTGCCCTACTATATGAAGAGACTCGTATATATTGCCTGTCTTATCGGCGATTATATCAAGATCTCTAGTAATGATGGATGGATTAACTGCCATATTTTTGTTGGATTAATAAGTTCTAATTAATTTCTACTTTTTCTAAAGGCTGATTCTCTATTTCTCTGGCTTTCTGTTCAGCCAATTGTTCCGCATATTCCTTCTGAAGAACAGCATGCGATTGCAACTCCTTTTTCGCCCTTGCCTCGATTTCTTTTACTTTCCCGGTATAGACACTAGTTGGATATTTACGATAGAAAGAAGTCGCAAATGCCAAGGCATCATTTAATCTTTCTTCTTTTTTAAGAAAAGTACTATTTCTAGCATATCCTGTACCCACTTCCACCAGCTTGTAGGAAAGCTCTTCGTTATGCTTACTCTCAGGGTAATTCTTTATGAAATTTTGAAAGTTGATAATACACGCTCGGTAGAAATCCCCGGGATACAGACCATCTTTTAGTTTATAATACATGGAAGACTCCATGTAGGCTTTCTGCTCAAACCTACCCTGCAAATCAACCAACATATCCATAGCACGCTCATAACTGGCTGAAGCAGGAAACTTGGTCACAAACTGCTGAATTGCGGCAACTGCTTCCTGAGAACTTTGCTGATCCAGATTGGCATCGGGAGCATCAAGGTAAAGCGAATATGCGTTCATGAACAACGCTTCTTCCGCCAGTGGGCTTCTGTTATAGGTCCTGAAGAAATTGCTGAAATAACCGGCAGCCTCAATGTACCGCTTTGTCTTAAAATGGCAATTGGCATAGTTATAATCTGCCAATTCAGCTTTTTCGCTTCCTCTGATCACAGGCAACACCTTGTCATACAAGATAATGGCCTTATTATACTCACCTTCCTGATAATATTTGTTTGCTCCGGCATAAATATCCTCCCAATTCGTGCTTTTTTCCAGCTTGTTGAATGGACCGCAGGAACTTGCAGCAAGTATGATGATCAGTAATAGAATGGATTGTATACGCATTTTCATTTTCAAGACCGCAAATATACGGGATAATTATTCGGATTCAAATGGATAATAGCCAGTTGGCCAAGTCTTACTTCTTGACAACGAGCTTCTTGGTCACAATATTCTTATTGTCCAAGAAAAGAGTATAGAAATAAATCCCCGGATTGAAATCAGAGACATTAATGGCCAGGGAGTTTCTTTCCGGATCAAGTTCATAATTTGCTATGGGGTTGCCTATGAAGCTATTTATTGTAATCCTCGCCTTAACAGACTGGTTTTTGAAATTATAATCAAACTGGGCAGTTCTCACACTGGGATTCGGATAGACATCACTCAGGACGATATCCTTGTAGTCAAACTCGTTCACTTTGATAGCAGGATCATTCACCGCATATCTAGCTTCAACGACGAACAGGTCTTTTAGATTGTTTTCATTTACAAATGATAAATCAAAAGAACCCCGGGTTTCAACAATCCCCATGTCAAAGTCAAGGTATAAATCAGTCAGTAATTCCCCAGGCGCCAAAGTCAATTTAATTTTCGCAAGATCTCTTTTAGGATCATAACATTGATCTCCTATGCAGATCCTTACCTTTTGAGAAGACCCAATATTCCCGCGAAGGTTCTTGAGCAGATATGTTTTGATTTGACTAGTCTCGTTCTGGAGGATCACCGTTTTGCGTTGGGTTGACCCCAGATCTCCACGAAATTCTATTCCGTCACTCAACACACGCACTTGCTGTGCTCCCACCAACACGGGAACCAACAGCCAAAGCCATGCAAAAAATATGAGTATTTGTTTCATGTAAAATTTCTATCGATACGCCTTCAGTGTTGTAACTGTATTCAATATACGGACAAAATTAAGCCAATGGTTAAGTATTTCGAGAAAAATGCGGTTAAAATCTGTTAACCCTTTTGAAATTTTTTCAGCCTAAGCACGTTACAGCTTATTTTCCAGTACCGACCGCTGCTTATGGACTACTTTTTATGGGTTTCCATCCCTGTTCTTCCAACGATTTCAGGATCTCTTCGTCGGTAGGCAAAACCAATTTCACTTCCGGATCATTAAATAAATTCTCCGCTTTAGGGTCGATTTCTTCGGGTTTTCTCCATGCATCAATATCTTCTATGGTGGGCTTTTCCTCAAACCTCCACACGAACCCTTCCAGCCTAGAATTATCTTCATTCACTAGCTGAAACGGCGTAAATTTCCCATCAGGTTTGACTCCATAAGTCACACGCTGAATCACCCCTTCTTTAAATCTAAGTTTGATATTGGCACTTAACGTTTTATTGATTCCCTGAGAGATGGTATCAGACTGCAATGCAAAATATAGAGACTCCCCGTTGCCGTCTATGTCGATTCTGTCCATTTGACCATTCTCAAAATAACCGAACATCCTCCTGCCCTTCATCTGATTGAAATTACTGATTGTATCCTGGGTGATTACGAACACTTTGTCTTTCATAAACACACGGTCCAGTTCCTCGTTGGCTATATAAAAAACCATGCTATCAGCTGTAATCTGACTTTTCTGATTCCACATTACAGGGTCCTTGAAAAGCTGTATGGAAGAATCAGAATAATTATACGCCAGTGAATCAGCTATGCCCGACATATCTGTTTTCACCAGCTTAACGGATCGAAAAGCCAATAAATACTTCATGGAATCGGCTTCACCATCCTGAGAAATCAAGGAATCAGAAGCCATATACAGCGTATCTTTTTCAAAATACCTCCTGACTAAGGCATTACCATGGACCAGGCTATGCTTACGCTCATCCCAATACTCCCCTTCGTCTCCAAAAACTTCTACCTGACGCTCTTTATTAAGCACTCTCACATCTTCTATCCCCTTATAATAAGCATCCAACTCACTGTAAAACAACTCCATAGCTTTCACTCTACTCGTTTCTGTCTCCACTACTCCATCGTAAAATCTGAATTTTTTTTCCTGAGTTTCATAAAAACTACCTTTTTGGGCATCAAGCGTATTGCCATCCTTTGAGATCAGATTCGTCAACCCTTTTGTTTCCGCAGTTTTGGGTATGGTCATATAAACCAAATCATTGGTTTTCATGGTATAGTCAGGATTGACCAGCACCACATTATTCTGAAATGTGATCCGCTCCACATTCACTTCGTACTTGCCACGCTCACTCGTCAGGACGTTTACAGAGTCCACTACTTTTCCGTCATTGTAATAATAGGCTATGTTGCCTGCGCGATCATAATCAAGATATTCGGTGGTTAGTGTAGTTTTTTGATTGGTGAAGACTACATTCTTTCTAAGCTTTGCAAGCTTGGTATTTCCGTCATATTCGGCATAGGCACTGGTAGTCTGCACAGGATCTTCCACATCCACTATCCTTACATTCCCGAATAGCCTTGCCTTATTTTCTTCTCTGAAGAAATGTGCCGAATCACAATAAATCAAAGACTTCTGATGCTTCATGTGGACATCTCCCAATAAGCGATCAAAACCTTTAGCTCCTATCAACTCATCTGCCTGCCTAATCTCCAAAGTGGAAGGTTGCTGAGCATAAGAATAAAATGATACGCCCCAAAAAGCCAGCAGGAAAAAGAAAGTACGGGAGAGAGATGAAGTCATAGTGGCACGAATGTGGGCAAAATTAGCAGAAAATGATATTTTTGGTCAATGGTTGAAGCTTTTATCCGGCATATCCGGAACAAATCAATTTTAGATCCCTCCAAAACCTACCTATTGGCAAGCAGCGGCGGCATGGACAGCATGTGCTTAGGCAATCTTCTTACCAAAGCAGAAATCCCATTTGAAATAGCCCACGTCAATTTCCAACTACGCGCAGAGGAAAGTGATGGGGATGAAAACTTTCTAAGAAAATGGGCACTTTCCCAAGGCAAAATCATTCATGTACATTACGCAGAGACGTATAAATTCGCTACCGAGAGAAACATTTCTACGCAAATGGCTGCCCGGGAGATTCGATACGACTGGTTTGAGAAATTACGGGCAGAACGAAAACTGGACGGAATAGTTCTGGCACATCATGAAGATGATCAGATTGAGACTATTTTCCTGAATCTTCTACGAGGCACAGGCATAGAAGGAATCTACGGAATGGCAGAACGTAGAGGCTGGCTGGTCCGTCCCCTACTGCCTTTTGGAAGAGAAGAAATCCGCAACTATGTAGAGGAAAATCAAATCGAATGGAGAGAAGACAGTTCAAATGAAAAAACTGATTACAAGCGCAATAAGCTCCGCCACATCACTTTACCCGCGCTCTATGCTGTAGCCGATGATGCCAAGGCAAATCTGCTGAATAGTTTTGGCAGACTGAAGGATACAGGTAAGGCTTTTACCACGCTTTTTGAAAACTGGAAAAATGAAAAAATCGAAGATTCTGACGGGATGCAAACCCTTTCCACGGCCGATATCCTGAGGTCTCCCGGTGCAGCATCTCTTCTCTACTTCTGGCTCCGTCCATATGGTTTCAATTCCGGTCAGGCACAGGACATTTTGGAAACCTGTCAAAACGGGGATTCCGGAAAACTATTCGAAAGCGCTACCCATTTGCTCAATTATGACAGGGGCCAATTGATCTTGGCATCTATCCCAAGCGAATTTGAATCTATCTCAGTGTCCGAAGATGCTATTGAGTTCCTACTGCCTGAAGGCAAGTATGAGATACTTAAACTGGAAGGCAAGGAAAATCTGGACAAAACACGTCATAATGCCATGCTTGATCTGGAGAGGCTTAGTTTCCCATTAGAGATCCGAACTTGGCAAGAAGGTGATCGATTTATACCCCTGGGAATGAAAAACACCAAGAAAATATCGGACTTCCTAATAGATATGAAAGTACCTGTGATGAAAAAACATGCGGTAAAAGTATTACTTTCAGAAGGTCAAATAGCTTGGGTGATAGGCTATAGAATTGCTGATTGGGCTAAATCAACAGCAGCCACCAGAAAGCTACTTTATCTAAAAAAACGATAAGCAATGCGCAATCCATTTTCCAAAACATACACTGAGACTGAGGAACAAATGTTCCGTTTTCTTGGACAGATTAAGTTTTTTGAAAGCTTGAAAAACAAGGAAATGATTCGATTCATCCCTGCAATGCATCACCGGAAGTATGTCAAAGACGAAGTGGTGTTTTTCAGTAAAGACCCCAGCCAAGCACTTTACCTGGTCAAAAGTGGAAATATTAGCCTCACCATCGATATAAAAGACAGTTTCGAGACTATCCTTGAAATCAAAAGAGGTGAAGCTTTTGGGGAAAATTCCCTGCTCGAAAATGCAAAGAGAACCTATACCGCCATTGTCGTATCGGAGGAGGCCGAACTGATTGTAATTCCCCACTTTGCGATACAGGAGATTTTTGACAGCAACCCAAAGATCAAGGCAAAAATGATGACCTCGCTGACCGACTATTACAATCAGAACAATCAGCGGCTTTTCCGCTCCTACCGAGAATCATTTGGCTTCTTCAGCCTCCGTCAAATGTTTGAATAACAAAGTCCAAACAGGGCATTCCAAATTTGTCAAAAAAACTTAATTACTTCCAAAGTATTCCGGGCTCTATTTCGAATCCTAGGCATTGTTTAATAACTTAGCGCCGCTTTTAACGCAATATATTCATATATAAAATCTATAAATCTAATGAGCAAAGTAACCGTAGTAGGAGCTGGTAATGTGGGCGCAACCTGTGCCGATGTATTGGCTTATCGCGAAATCGCCGAGGAAATTGTACTAATTGACATCAAAGAAGGAGTAGCTGAAGGCAAAGCACTTGACATTTTTCAGAAAGCACCCATTAACCAATACGATAGCCGCACCACAGGAAGCACAAATGATTATAGCAAGACTGCTAATTCAGATGTAGTGGTAATCACTTCCGGGCTTCCACGCAAACCCGGAATGACCCGTGACGACTTGATCGAAACCAATGCAGGTATCGTGAAGTCAGTGACTGAGAATGTCATCAAGCACTCCCCTAACGCAATCATCATTGTGGTTTCCAATCCACTTGATGTAATGACTTACCAAGCTCATATCACTGCCGGTATTTCCAGAAACAAAGTGATCGGTATGGCGGGCATCTTGGATACCGCGCGTTACCGCGCGTTCCTTGCCGAGGAATTGAATGTATCTCCAAAGGAAATCCAGGCAATCCTAATGGGTGGTCATGGTGACACTATGGTTCCTCTCCCACGCTACACTACAGTTGCAGGTATTCCTGTGACTGAATTGGTAGCGAAAGATAAACTTGACGCAATCATCGAAAGAACTAAATTCGGCGGCGGTGAGCTAGTTAAGCTGATGGGTACTTCTGCCTGGTATGCTCCGGGGTCAGCAGCTGCTCAAATGGTAGAAGCAATCTTGAAAAATCAAAGAAGAGTATTCCCTGTCTGCATCAAACTTGAAGGCGAATACGGTATCGATGATTGTTACCTGGGTGTACCGGTAATTCTTGGCAAAAACGGCGTAGAGAAAGTATTGGAACTCGACCTTAATGCTGAAGAAAAAGCACTTCTTGAGACTTCTAGAGGTCATGTGAAAGAAGTAATGGAAGTTTTGAACAAGCTGGGCAAATAATTCCCGGCAGATTTAACTATCAGACCTGAGATTCTCTTCCTTTTGTAGGGGTTTCTTAGGTCTGATTTTTGTAATATACCATCTGAATCATCTGTGAGCCCGTGAAGATCTGGAAAAGCCTACTTATTCTTTTTACCGCCCTAATCCTCGCCGGAGGCTGCTTTTGGATCTACAAAACCCACTTTTCATCCCGCAAAGTCAACAGCCTAGAAGTAATCAGTCAAAATGCAGTGTTTGTTTTTGAGACACACCAAGGTGCTGCTCAATGGAATACCTTAGTCAATGACCCCGTTTGGGATATTTTAAAAACATTTCCTGCATTTCAGAAATTATCCAATCAACTCATCACCCTGGACAGTCTCAATGGCGGTTCCGGTGAAATCGCAAAATCCATAAATGGCCAGCAAGCCACTATCAGCCTTCATTCTACAGGTATTGAAACCTTCGATCTACTTTTTACCATAAATCTCAACCCCTCGACCGCAACGGATTTTATAGACGAAATCAAATCCCGGATTCCTTCAGGATCAAGATTCCAACCTCGAAAATATTCCGACAAAGATGTGCTGGAATTCTACGATTCTGAAAACAACAGACTTTGGAGCATATCACTACTCGGTGACTTAGCTGTGATTTCTTCTTCCTCTTTCTTGGTAGAAGAGGCCATACGGTTCTATGTGAATGAAGATCAACAAAGTTTTTTCCCTTTGGTGAAGTCTATTCCCTACAACTCAACTATACAAGGCAGACTTTTGCTTGACGGCAAAGGCCTTGGAAGTCTGCTGAAAGGAATCGGTGGGCAAAGAGAAAGCTCTGCTATAGCTGCCTTGGAGATGATGCCGGGAGTGGTGGCTCTGGACTTACACTTGGAAGAAAACCAGATGGTTTTCAAAGGCCCGGTGATCTATGATGAGGAGGTTAACTTCACGCCATCCATCCAAGCCAATCTTGCAGCTATCGAAGAAGTAATCCCCAATCGTACCCTTGCCCTTACCCAGATCAATCTAGAAAGCATTTACGAAACTCAAAAGATTGCTAACCGGGCATTTACAGCTAGAGCAACGTTTAACGGAGAGATTCAGCGCAAGCTCTTAGACAGAGGTTTTCTGGATAATTTCACCGGAGAGCTGTATTTACTTGAGTTGGAAAATGCGGGTGGAGCAGATCAAAATTTGGCGCTCTTGGCAAGGACTACAGATGCTGAGCCGGCTATTCAGCAACTCAAAGAATTCCAAGAAAGTGAAAGTGACGAGGGTTCTGATTTCTATTCCGGCCATGAGATTTTATACTTCTCCGAGGAAGATTTTCCAGCGCATTTATTGGAGGGTAAATTCCCTGGCTTTGGACAGACTTTTATTACCTCAGAAAACGATGTGCTGATTTTTGCCAATTCCCAACAAGCCATGAAGCTTGTTCTGGATGATATTCGCTCCGGAAGCACTTGGGGAAAATCATCAAGAGCTCCCAAAGCTAAAAAAGATTTGATCCCTACTGCAGGATTCAGCCGCATTTTCTTGACAGACCTTGTTTGGGATTCCTGGACTAAAAAATCCAATCCATCCTGGAGTTCCTTCCTTCAAAAATATTCCGAAGCTTTCAGGTCTTTCTTATGGGTTTCCTTTAGAATAAACCAACTCCAAAATAGAACAGAAGCTACACTGAGCTTCCCGTATGATAGAGAGTCCAAGCCCACGATTGTAACAACTGATGCAATTTCCTTGCAGCCAAGCAATAGGATTTCTTTTAATCAACAATTAATCTATGGACCAAAATCCATCATTAATTATCAAGACAATACCGAAGATCTACTAGTCCAAGATCAAAACTATGTGCTTCACCTGATCAATTCGGCAGGCCAGGAGGTTTATTCCGAGCAATTGCCAGGCCCAATTGTGTCAGATGCTTTCCAAATTGATTACTATAAAAATGGAAAACTACAGTTGCTCGTAGCGACAGCTGAGAAAATCTATGGAATAGACAGACTGGGATCCCCTCTCCCGGGATATCCACTTGGGGCTAGCGGAGAAAAGATCACCCATTTCAATCTCGTCGATTACAGCAATACCAAAGACTACAGGTATTTCATCAGCACTGAGGAAGGCAACTTATTCTTACTTGACAAGACAGGAGAACAGCTGGAAGGCTGGAATCCCAATCGGATAGGAGCTAAAACTACCGGCGCACCTGCACATTACAGAGTGCCCGGAAAAGGGGACTTTATGGTAGCCTTGACAGAAAACGGGAAACTTCAGCTTTTCAACAGAAGAGGGGAAAGCCAATCCGGATCTTCAGTCAAACTCGGGGAATCCTTCAACTCCGGCTTGATCGCCTGGAGAGACCCTAAGTCCCGATCTACCCAACTTGTAGGAATCACCAAAAATGGAGAAGTGATCCACGCTAACTTCAATGGAGAAATCGGATACAGAAACCAATTGATCAAAAATGACCGGGACAGTGAATTCCTGCTGGTTCCTGACCAGAAGAAAAACGATTTTGTCTTTATCTCACGTCAGTTTAATGAAGTAAGTGTGCTTGACCGAAATGAAAAACCTCTGTTCAGCACCCGCGTATCAGATCAAAACCTGATTTATCAATATTTTGATTTCGGATCAAACAGACAGCTATTCACGATCACAGATCTCAATCAAGAGTTTTGCTATTTGTATGATCTAAAAGGAAATCTCCAAACTACCATGCCGCTGGAAAGCACCGGTCCAATCCAGATCACCTACCAGTCGTCCTTGGGTCAATATTTGATCAGAACTGTAAGTGGCACTACACTTACTGAATTTCAATTGGCTGATTAGGCATATGCCCGTTCTCTTGGGCTTCGTATCTCGATTGGCTAACTTGCAAAAAATCACCAAACCAACTAATGCTGAAAAAGTATTTCATTCTATTACCCTTACTTCTTTGGATTAGCACTCAGGCTTCTGGCCAACTGATATCGGGTAAGGAAGATGTTTACAGAATAGGCAATTCAGTCAATCTGAGTTCTCCTTATCACACGACTCTCTCTTTTTTCTACAATCTGGAAGAAGAGCACTACCAGCCTGAAAAAGCAGCCTTGACACTTGACCTTTCTGATAGAAAGGATCAAGATGGACAACGTCTAGCCATAAAACTAAAACAGATTTTTGAGGGTAAAGGGATATTGATTCGAACCAATGAAATCCCGAATGAACAAAACTACTTTGACAGCACTTCCGCAAATAATGAGAACATCTATTATTTCGACAGACAAAAGCTCCCTGGAATCTTCCTGCAAAAGAGCGGTGATAGTTGGAAATATTCGGCCTTCAGCGTCAGCCAGATAGATGAACTTCACTCAGAAACCTATCCCTACGGAACGGCTAAGCTTCTAAACATCTTACCCAAAATTGGAAACCAGGAGTATCTGGGACTCCATCTTTGGCAATTGGTAGGTTTGTTTATTCTACTTCTTTTGATTTTTCTATCCCACTGGATTTTCACTTTGGTGGTGGACAAATTGATGCTTTATCTTTTCAACAGATACGGCTACGGCAAAGTGGGTGAAGACTATATCCTACCGGTAGCCCGAGTCATCAGCTTCTATCTAATTGTGGTTTTGCTGTCGCTTTTTATCCGAGTTCTCCAGCTGCCAATTGAGATTTGGTCATGGATACTGATCGTACTGCGTACCCTTAAACCATTCCTAGTCACTATCATCTTCTACAAGTTGACAGATGTGATAGCAGCTTATTTTGCCAAACTGGCCACCAAAACCGAATCCACGCTAGATGATCAATTGGTGCCTTTGATGCGCAAGACACTGAAGGCATTTGTGATTCTGGTGGGGACATTGTTTATCCTACGGGATGGTCTGAATCTTGACATTATTCCATTCCTGACGGGCCTCTCGATTGGTGGTGTCGCGATTGCCTTAGCCGCTCAGGACACGATCAAAAACTTCTTCGGATCGGTCATGATTTTCATTGACAAGCCATTCCAAGTGGGTGATTGGATTACATCAGGTGAGATCGATGGGACAGTAGAAGAAGTCGGGTTTAGATCTACCCGAATCCGGACGTTCAGAAATTCTCTCATGTACGTGCCAAACGGGAAAATTGCAGATGCCATTCTGGACAACCATGGTTTACGTCAATATAGGCGATTTTACACCACCCTGACAATTACCTATGACACTCCACCTGAGCTAATCGATGAGTTCGTAAAAGGACTCCGTCAGATCGTACTTGCCCACCCGAATACCCGAAAAGATGGATATCATGTCTATTTCAACAGCCTATCTTCTTTCAGCCAAGACATTATGTTTTACATCTTTTTTGAGGTTCCTACCTGGGCAGAAGAACTGCAGTCCAGGCATGAGATATTGATACAGATCGTGAAGTTAGCCAATTCGATAGGCGTACGTTTTGCTTTCCCTACGCAGACATTGCACATGGAATCCTTCCCTGAAAAGAAGACCTTGGTACCGCAATACAGCGGGGGATACGAAGCTAAAGTAACCGAGTTTGTTCAACGGGAATTAAGCCGTAAAAAAGAGTAACTAAAAAGCATAATTCATCATTCTTACCAATGTTGCTCTTGCCTGCAGTACTCTCAAGCCCTTGAGGCAGGTTCTATCGCCCCTTTATATTCTTCCTAAAATATAAATCCGATTCCTGTTTCAAAAACATTATTTATTGGATTTGAGTCTCCAACAAAATTATTTTTTCTGTGTTGATAGTTTGCTTTCAACACAATGTTTTCTTTTGTGTTGAAATTGACGCCAAATGTCAATATCTCCAGGTTGTTTTCAATTCTAGGCAAGGATTGGATATCCTGATGAATGCTGTGGTGTGTATTCAATCTTTCATAACGTGAAAAAAGGCTCAACTTCATTTCATGTGTATTAAAAAGAAATGACTTCTTCCCATTTATACTGTCATTCCTTCTTAAATATGGCAAAATGTCACAGCCCAATTCAAACAGATAACCATAAACCTCTTTTCCAAGAACCTGTCCGTTGTTTCCTACTTGTCTATCGGAAGACGGGTGATTGTCTTTTGTCAGCTCGGCTATTTTCTCTGTATCGCCAAGGCGTCCATAAGTTCCTACTGTTACAAATCTAAAATTACCCCAATCATATTTAGCATAAGCCGTAGTTAGGTTGATATTTCCCTTTACTTCAACTTGCTCATTGTTCAATTCAACCATTTCTCCCTGACCCGAATTTCCGTAATACCCTGATGCAGATAGTGTCAAATTTTTAATCCCCATATAATTTATCTGTGGATTTATGGAAATAGATTTTGGCACATCGAAACGTATTTCCCTGCCCTGCCTTATCCAAGTTCCGCCCAGGTAATTTCTACTGTTAAGCCCTTGCGAAAACCCTAAAGCATAACTCCAGTTTTTTGAAATGTTGCCATAAAACATTGCTCCAAATTCAATCCAAGTAGATGGTATTATTAACCGTTCTACATCCGAACGGTTTACGGAATAAAACATCACCGGCTCATCGTTGTTGTTGACATAACCAATTGTCAGGGGATAAAAACCCACACGGGCCTTTAAATAGTCTTTGTAGAGATAATCGAAAAAGGCCTCAATTACTATCTCATGATGAGTCTCCTGCATCTTGTAATGCAAAAATTCTATCTGAAATTCTGAATTCCAGATTAACTTGTCTGTGATACGATAGCCAAAAAAAGTCGCATACCTGTAAAGTCCCGAATAATACAATTCTAAGTCTCCTACATCCGTATTCACATTGTTTTGGACAGGCACATAATTAAACTCCCCAAAACCACTAATTGAATACCTTTTGTCGGAAAAGAATATTTTAGAAGCGGCAAGTGCCAATCCCGGTTGTTGCTGATATTTTAGTTTTTCAACTGTTCGCTGGTCATCGGTTTTCTGTATAGTGTCATTTTGTGCTTGCGCGTAAACATTCGCTGCCATTAGTACCATTACAGCCAATGCAAAATATAGCTTCGTCATTCTTCTCATTTTTCTGTTACCGTTGATTTTTCTATTGCTCACGTGCAACAACAGCCGAAAAACACACACAAGCCTTTGAACATAAGTAGATTAAAAGACTCATCGACTTTACGCTGCTGGAGTATTCCCTAGTTGAAGTGATGATGTAGTCGTGATGGCCAACCACTGATTAAAAGGTTAACCCAAGGCTAAGCCGATATCATTAACCAAGCGCAAAGTTCCGGTTATTCTAAGAAAATAGGTATTAGAAAGCCAATAGAAAAAAATTAGAATTTTATTAGAACGGATTAACCGAGGGGGTAATCGCCTACGCTGTTTTCACAGACAAATTTGAAATCAGTCCTTCAAAAGGTACTTGTTTCTGCTTTTTTCAATCTCTATTAAAAAACAAGCCTCTCACTTTACTATGAAAGTTCTCAGATACTTTTTTGATTCTCCTCCTTGGGTCTTCGCTCTGATCGTAATCAAATATTCCCCTTTTAGGTCGGGGACTTGAATCTCTATAGAATTGCCTACGGGAGATGCTTCAGGGATTTCAGACCAATACAATACCGTTCGCCAATCCATGATCTCCCGACCCGGATGTGGTGCGTCAAAAAGAGACACAGCAGATGCTACCTTAGGCTGTATCCCTTCATAGTCGAGGTAGATCCCGTTGGAAGGAATGGGAAATCCTCCAAAGTCATTTTTATAAGAACTAAAGCTCATTACACCGGGAAACTTTTCTTCATTTAGATAAAAAGTACGGGTCAGTATTTCAAGTTTTTCAAAACTTTTAGGATCAAATCCAGCCAATAAATCCGAATCAAAAACAGGTAGTGCATCGATCAGCATAAGGGGATTGGAACTAAAACCGGCATCCATCGCCTCATCTAATGCCCTAAACTCCTTCTTCTTCTTAATGTTCCTTACCGAAATCTCCGGCACATATTCTTTAATAACAGTTGCCACTGTTTCAAATCTTGTATAATCATCCAGGAGATACGTTCGATCTTCCGTAAAACCCGTCACCACAGGAAACAAACTAGCTTCAAATTCATTAACGAAATACCCTTCTACCTGACCGCCTTTTAGCAATTCCTGAAGAAGACCTTGATCCGCAGGACTTATTTCAAGTTGAGGAAACACAAAATCACTTTTGAAGCCGGTGACCGGTCCGGGAGAAACTATCCCAAAGTCCAACAAACTCCCATTATTACTTGCCTGAGCTACAAGAAATTTCCAATTTTTCATCCCTCCTGCATCGAAAAACATACTTCCCGCTGCATTCGGACGGTCAGTAAACAGAGCTGACTTCTCCCCATGCAGAGACAGGTAGTACAGCTTCGTGGTATCTACAGAAGCTCCCTCCACTTTGGCTTCGATGACATGCCCAAAAAGCTCAGGGATCAAGGTATGTTGCTGAATTGACTCATACGCCCTTGCTGAGGAAATCATCCCCCGATCAGTCAAAAATGGATTTTCCGCAGCTATGCTAACCTCATTTATCTCCACTCCCGTAGGCAACTCTATTTTCAACTTGTCCCCGGATGTATTTATCTCAGAGGACAAAATCACTTCACCGAAACCTTGAGTCCGAACAGTATTTTTGCGCTCAGGAACGACCGTAGGCGGGACGTTTCTATTGAATACTGTGATAAATTGCTGTACCAACCCTTCTTCTAAATCTTGGTAAGGGCTTATTCTGGTAAATACGCGAAGGAGATAATTGTCCGAGGGAAGATTTATCGGAAGCTGCAGAAAGTTAAAGCTCTTTCCTTCCTCCAAAGGCATCTTGGCAATAGCGACTGCCTCATTGTATCGATTGACAAGTTCTGCATAGATGATCTTTGACTCCGCAGGAATATCACTCTGCATAGCTTGACTGGCAATCCAAACCCGCTCTCCTCCAAAATAGATCGTCTTGGGAATAGAAAAATCTACTTTCTCTACCCCATTATCCTGACCCAATGAAGTCTGACAAAATCCAAGGCCAAGAAAGAGAAATACAAAAATTTTATGTGACATGCTCATATTAATCCTCCCAAAAAATAGGTTTCACATTTGTTCCCCTTAACGTACAATCAGTACAACGACGAACAGCTCCCTGATAGCCAATCGGTATGGGAAAGTCCTCCGGATAAATCGCAACTACAGGTACAAAATTCCCACTGGCGAATGTCGATCCATAATCTATTGGCCTTATCGTATCAGGCTCGATGAAGCAATTATTATAATCAGGCACCACAGCTCTCCATGGAGCCACTTCCCTTACGTCAATGTATAGTCGCTTTTGCTTGACAGTTCCCAAACTCACATACCCTACCACTGGTACTTCGGGGTTTTGATCATTCTTGATATTTCCGCCTATGTTAGAGGGTAACGGGCTAAAAATCGAGCCGAGATCGTCTGTATTCTTGCGGAGAATCTCCCAAAACTCAGAAGCCTTTGTATCCAAAGCCTTCTGGGAAATCAAAATACTATAACGCACCGAAAGCCGCTCATCGCCCTGTAAAATCTGGGCTATGGATTGTCTAAACACAAACTGATCTTCAAATCGGGATGAAGTTTCCAAAATCAAATCTGAGCTTACCGTCCCCCTGTAGCACAGGTCTGTTCTCTCATCAGGTTTTCTTATCACTATTTCTCCCGTCTCGGTATCATACTTATATGAAGATGGGATTTTGGGTCGGAACGCATACATTTCTTCATAGGTCCACAGAAAATCATCTGCATTTTCGTCCCCTTTCGTCGTCACATATATTTCAGCCCCCTTTTCATTTCTCTCAAATCCCACATCGATAATATCCGGAGTAAGAATCGGCTTCATCAGCTCTGATGTATAGCTTTTTCCATCATTAGTTGAAATATAAAGCCTATAATTTTCATGTTCAGGGATGTCATACGCAAATTCAAATTCCCCAGCTCCCATAGCAGTCAATGGATATTCTTCCCCTGACTCTGATCTAAGAGAAACCATAGCATCCGGATAGCCCGGTGTATAGGCATCATCCTGTTGAATATTTCTGGTATAACTCAATCTCAATGTACTTGGTAAGCCTTCAGTATCCAAATACCCCTCTACTACCAATACTGAAAGATCTGTAGGAGATATATCCGGATTGAAAGGTTCTCTACACCCGGTCGCAAGCACAGTACAGAAAATAACAAGAGCGGCTAATCTATTCATCAGAAACGGAAATTGTATGTAATAAACGGAATAGGCTGGGCAAAAATCGACAGCTGATACCCTCTCAGCTGACCTTCTACAGGTGTGTAATACACTGAATAGGGATTGCTTCTACCCAGCAGGTTGTAAACCCCAAATGACCAGGATGAGTGGGCGAGTTTCTTTACCTTATGGCTTCCCTCCAGATTAACGGATAAATCAACCCTGAAATAATCCGGGATTCTATATGCATTTCGTTCTGAGAAATAAACGCGCTCGGATCCTGCATAGTCAAACTTAGAGATAGGCAAAGTGATTGGTCTTCCCGTGCTGTAATTAACGTTTAGCGAAGTATTTACCCGCTTACTCAACTCATAATTCGCCGTGAGTACCACGTGGTGTGGTTGGTCAAAGTTGCTGGAATAGTAGTCTCCGTTGTTGATTTTCTCTATGCTTGGATCATCGGATGTCTTCATCAGAGACCGGGAATACGTATAGGCCAAAGACCCTTGCAACAATCCTGTGCTTTTCTTCAATAACACCTCCACCCCATAAGCCTTCCCGTCTGAATTCAATACGTCCTGTTCTATGTTTTCATTAAGGATAATATTTGCTCCTGAGCGATAGTCAAGCAGATTTGCCATATATCGATAATACACTTCTGTAGAAAATTCGAGTTTGTTTTTTGCAAGGTTACGATAATAACCGACTGAAGCCTGCCCTCCCGTCTGGGGACGGATGTAGGTATCGCTTAGCTTCCACGCGTCTGTTGGTGAAATAGATGAGCTATTTGTCAATAAGTGGATATTCTGCCTCATGGTATTAAATCCAGCTTTGACCGAAGACTTATTGTCCAAGATATATCTCCCCGAAACCCTAAATTCAGGGCCATGATAAGTTTTTACAATATCCCCATTTCCTACTATTTCTTCTCCGATCACATTACTGTCAGTAATAGGAGCTCCAGGCACATATTGATTTACCGTTTTGGGTCCCTGCAATTGATACAGCATGTATCTTCCTCCGTAGCTCACCGAAAACTTTTCCGAAACAATAAATTCGTCCCCGAAGTAAACTGAAATCTCCCTGGCATTTTCTTCATCCAGTTCCTTTTCTATCACAATTGATTCAGCACCATAGGGCCTATTTCTTCCCGGGTTTAACGTGTACTGAATTCCCTGAGCCCCAAAAGTCATGATGTGCTTCTCGTTCATCCTGTATTCGAAATCCGCCTTTAGAAATAGTTGGTGAACATCAAAGCTGAAATTAAAGGAGTTTAAAGGATTATCCTGCCCTATAATGTCGAATTGGTAACTATCGCTCCCCACTGAAAATCTACCTTCCAGCTGATCATTGAAGAAATGCTTCCAGCCCAAGGCAAGGTTTACATTTCGGTAAGAATAGGTAGTATCCGCATCAAACCGAAAATCATCCTGACTTAAATAAGCTGTTAACTCTAATGTATTCTTTTCGTTGATGTTATGCCGGATATTCGCATTGACATCATAGAAAGTAATTCTACTGTCATTCAAATCTGCCTCATCATTCAGCAGGTCCAACGCCCAATTAGAATAGGTTGTCCTCCCTCCCAGCATAAAGGTTGTTTTGTCACCAATCGGCCCATCAAGACTCAGCCTACTTGTAAGAATCCCCAAACCTCCCGAACCACTAATTTTTTCAGATCCCCCAAATTTCGGATCCACCTGCAGCACTGAAGACAGTCTTCCTCCATAATTCACCGGAATAGAACCTTTGTAAAGTTCTACTCCATTTACAATGTCTGCATTGAACGCGGAGAAAAACCCGAATGCATGAGTCGGGTTGAAAATCGTGGAATTTCCATACAGGATCAAATTCTGATCTGCGGCACCGCCACGTACATTAAACCCAGAAGTAGCCTCTCCAACGGTATTCACTCCAGGCATAATCAAGATCCCCTTCAGCACATCCACCTCACCCAATACTGCAGGAAGTCTCTTCACTTCGGCAATACTGATAGACTGAACGCCCATATCTAGTTTATTGACATTTGATAAGGCTCCTGAGCTCACCACTACTTCATCCAGCGAGACGATTGTCTCTTCAATACTCATATTGAGAATTCCATCCCCTTTCAGGTCAATCTGGCGCTGCTCTTGATAGCCTCCTATATTCTGTACCCAAATGGTGTGTCTTCCCTTCGGGAGAGTCAACTGATATTTTCCATTCGCATCAGTGGCTGTTTGGTTATATTCGGTTTTTTCCAACACTATTGCCCCGTTCATCGGTTTGCCAGACTCTATGCTACTCACCACACCGCTCAAAATTGCTGTTTTAGACTGAGGATTATCTGCTGATCTCCCAATTACAAAGCGTTTGTTCTTATCGTACGCACCTAGTGAATCACCTGCATTTGCCAGATTATCCTGTCTCTCCTGGACCACAAAATAATCCTTTGGAAAATCAACTTGTATTCGTTGGCCTTTGCTCACCCAAATCCGCTTGGAAGCGTCTATGGAATAGATCAAGCCTGTTCCCTCAAAGACCTCATTCAATATCAACTTGAGATCCGAATTAGTGGCTTGAAGATTGACTTGAATATTTTCTACATCCTTTTTCTTATAATAAAACTTATAATCCGTTTCGGATTCTATTCTTTCTGCAAATCTCTCAAATGACATTCCCAGATACATACCCGACAGCTTTGTTGTAGTAGTTGTCTGGGCATTTATTTCTGCGAAAAAGCAAACAATTAAAATCAGTAGTAGGACTCTTCTCATTTGACAAAACCATTAAAAGTATCTGCCACGCTTTCCCTCAAGGAAACCAGCTCTAAAATATATTTTTCTTTGTCCATAGAGAAATAAAGAGACTTTCCCTTCACATGCTTTCTCACCTCTCTTTTACTCAATCCCAAGCTCTTAATTGCCTGATTCTTTTTTCTTACAAGTACAAATTCGTCGGAGTGCCAATAGAAGTAATCGGATTTTCCCACAAATCTATGTGTATATTTCCCTACCTCCCTCGTCGGCTCAGTATACTTGTAATGCTTCATAAGGACTTTTATCTCACCGTCTTGAAGCACTTTATAAAATCCATTCCTGTTGGGCACATAGGATTTATTACCGGGAAATTTTCTAAATATGCTTCCGTCGATGAGTTGAAACTCTTCAATTTTCTCAGGCTTGATTAGAATCTTCTGACGGTAGATCGGGTGGAACGTAATCACTAAATCGGCATGTGCATCATATAGCAGAGGTACATCTGTGTAGCGTATTTTATTAATAGATAGCGTTCCTTCTCCGAATTTCCTATCCAAATGATATGGATCTCCTTCATAATTCAAAGGAGGCTCTTTGTATTGACCACCTGTGATTAATTCTTGAAAATACGGCAGCTGCTCCTTATATAAAGTCAAATAGGATTGCGATTGAGCAAAAGCATTGGCAGTTACTATAAAAAACAGAAGAAAAGGTGTGAAAAAGTATATTTTTAGCATATGTTCGATACTATACTAGATCAGATTATACTCTCTTTTATATGGAATAATTTGAACGGCAAATATAGTATTTAAATGGCTTACCCCTCAAGTTATCAATTAAACCTAAGATGAACAGAAGAAATCTACTTAAATCTATTGCCCTTGGAGCCACCGCTCTTCCGCTGGCACCTGTGCTTGCTTCCACTACGAAAAAAAAGGAAGCAACGATACAATTCTCTCTTAATACTAGCACATTACGTGGTCAAAAACTCAGCCTACCCCAAATTATTGAGATTGCAGCCCAAGCCGGTTATGATGGGATTGAACTTTGGATCGCTGAATTGGAAACCTACCTCAGTACCGGCAAATCTTTGGCATCTCTTAAAAAACTGCTAGATGATGCAAAAATAATCCCCATAAATGCCATTGGTTTTGCGCCCTGGATGGCACAGGATGAGACCAAAAGCAAAGCGGGCTTTGAGCAAATGGAAAAAGAGATGAATATGCTGGCTGAGATCGGCTGTAAAAGAATAGCTGCGCCCGCTATCGGCGCAACAGACCCCATAGATTTACTGGCGGCGGGGGAACAGTATGCGAAGCTTCTGACGCTCGGAAGGAAAACCGGCGTTATGCCGCAATTGGAATTTTGGGGGTCTTTTGCCCCATTCCATCACATCGGCCAAACGCTGGCTACTGCAACAGCTGCAAACGATGCAGATGCACGGATTCTTCCGGATATCTTTCACCTGTTTAGAGGCGGTTCAGGATTTGAAGGACTCAAATTGATCAATGGAAATGCCATCGAGGTTTTTCACCTGAATGATTTTACCGATGCAAAACCCAGACTTGAGCAAAAAGACAGTGACAGAATATACCCGGGAGACGGCATAGCGCCATTGAAGGAAGTAGCGGCAATGCTCAAAGCTATGGGCGGAACAAAATTTATGTCTCTGGAGCTTTTCAACGAAAACTACTGGGCTCAGGATGCACAGGAAGTAGCCAATACGGGATTGAAGAAAATGAAGCAATTTTTCTAAGTCGCTCAAATTAAACAGCTGAAAACAAGAATAGCTGCTTCATAAGGCAGCTATTCTTTATTAATTGATTTTTAGTTAGACTAGAGAGTTACACCTTCTCTACCCAATCCACGCCTGTATCTTTCCAAGCCCGTTCGTTAGCTGAGTCGATTACAGCTTCACAAACTTTCTGCGTCTCAAAAGCATCTCTGAAAGTAGGATGACAAGCCTCTCCTGTCTCCAAACTATGGAAGAAATCAGCTACTTGGTGAACGAAAGAATGCTCATAGCCGATGGAAGTACCCGGAATCCACCATCTACCCATATACGGATGATCTCCATCTGTCACGTGAATAGATCTCCAACCACGAACCTGACCTTCATCATTGTGATCGAAATACTCCAAACGGGTCAAATCATGTAGATCCCAGCGAATGGAAGCATGCTCTCCATTGATCTCAAAGGTATAAAGTGCTTTGTGACCTCTCGCGTAGCGGGTAGCCTCAAACAAGCCCAAAGAACCGTTGTCAAAGTGACAATGAAACACACAGGCATCGTCGATAGTTACTTTTTTCTTTTCACCTGTACCTTGGTGAACTCGCTCTTTGATAAACGTCTCCGTCATGGCCGAGACATCTTTGATGCCACCGTTCAGCCACATGGCTGTATCTATACAATGCGCCAGCAAATCTCCCGTCACACCCGAACCTGCGGCATCTGCATCCAGTCTCCACAGTGCATCACCTCCTTGAGGCAAGTCGGGACTAATCGTCCAATCCTGAAGGAAATTTGCACGGTAATGAAAAATCTTGCCCAGCTTCCCCGAAGCCACAATCTGCTTTGCCAAGGTCACAGCAGGCACTCTTCTGTAGTTATACCAAACAGTGTTTTTCACGCCTGCTTTTTCCACTGCTTTCACCATGCCTTCAGCTTCAGCGACAGTTCTTGCCAAAGGCTTTTCGCATAAAATCATTTTACCCGCTTCAGCTGCAGCTATCGCAATTTCTGAATGGGTATCATTTGGAGTACAGATATCCACTGCATCAATGTCGTCTCTCTTTAGGAGTTCTCTCCAGTCGGTCTCCACTGATTTATACCCCCACTGATCCGCAAAAGCCTGAGCTTTATCGGCTCTTCTGGAACAGCATGCCTGCAAAACCGGCACATATTCATACTCCGGAAAAAAGTCAGGTACTCTTTTATAACCATTGGTATGGATTCGGCCCATTAGTCCTGTACCGATGAGACCTATTCTTATATGTTTTTTTTCTTTCATTTTACTTTGATTTTGAATCCCTATAGTTATCGGGAGAAGAGTTGAAAATTTAAATTTTCGTCATTGCGATCCGCCACAGGCGGAGAAGCAATCTTAATTAAATTAGAGACTGCTTCGCTTCGTTCCTTCGCTCGCAGTGACGTGAAAACCACTATTACCACCCATGCGCATTTCTCACCTTGACCAACGCAGCAAGGATATCATTCCAGGTTTGTTGGTTGTTCATGACATCATTGGGGAACATGCATCCATCCCAACAGATGTGTTTGAAAGCTTTGGTCAACCCGCCTTTTTCATCCCGGAGCCAGTAGCCTGCGTCATGCGCGATATCCAACACTCCGTTGGGATCAGTAGCTTGGCAATGTCTCCCTGTCTTATCATGAGACCCGGAACCGAAGACAGAACCGTCATTCTGAGCCACATGAAAATCAATCGTCCAAGGGCGAAGTGCATCGGTTACTATTTTCAATGCAGCTTTGACCGCCTCACGATCTTTCAAATCTGCGTCTTTTGGGAGAATTCTATGCTCAGGAGCATTGTATCCCATGGTATAAAGGAACGTATGGGACATATCCGCCTGAAACCCGATATTAGGTCTGTCCACCATCTCCAGAAGCTCAACCATATGCTTCCAACTGTGCATAGCGCCCCAGCAGATTTCTCCTTCGGTCGCTAATTTTTCTCCATATCCAGCTGCCACATCACATGCTTCACGAAACGTGTCGGCAATAATTTTGGTGTTTCCCGCCGGATCTTTTGCCCAATCTTCAACTCCTGCAGCTGAATCTATTCTGACTACTCCATAGTGGCGAACACCCAAGTCATTTAACTGCTTACCAAATTCGCATGCTTTACGAACCATTTCAACAAAAGTCTTCCGCTGATCGTCGGACCCCATGGCTGAACCCGCCCAAATCGGAGCGACTAAGGAACCTGCAACAAGGTTATGTTTTTGAAGTTTTTCGGCTAGAATTTTGGTTTCATCCGGATCGTTGAGCGTGAAATGGGGTTCAAGCAAACCCAGATCTAGTCCGTCGAATTTGACCCCATCCACTTCAGCAGCTGCTGTCATCGCCAGAAGTGAGTCAAATGGAATTACAGGCTCAGAATCCGCTCCTTTGCCCACTATTCCCGGCCAAGTGGCATTATGTAGTTTTGGATAGTTATTAGAACTCATGGTAATATGGGTTAATAGTTATTAAAGTGTGAAGGAGGAAGACCGAAGACAGATGCTCAAACCCATATACTTCGGTATTCATCATTCAGCATTGGATATTCTTAATTACTTCTTTTGTCTTGATGCTTGTGTCTTTTGTCTAGCATCTAAAATTACTCCCACACCTTCAGATCCGGATTATCCGGTCCAAAGTGTTTTAGCATGACGATAGGATCCGTTTTAGAATGATTGGTGATTTTCACCCCTGCTTGCGCAGCTTTTTCACTGACAAAGTACTCATCATGGGTCAATTGACCGAATCGAATAAGAGCGGGAGTTTCTATATCCCAATTATTCATTTTGCCATACCCCTGCATCATAATCATTCCGTAGGCGGCAGCGTCTTTGATCGTCACTGTCTGACCTGGATAGACTGTCAATTCCTTCGCACTGTAATCATGGGATCTATAGCAGATCCAGCTGTCATGATATCCCGCCGCATGCATTTCTTCTTCATTTTGCACGGGAATCGGCTCCATAAAACGGGTTTCCAAGAGATTAGGATTGACATTCAGTTCCCAGTCAATCATTTCGACCAACAGATCGTAATCCCCCACCCTATCTTTTGGGGTAGCATTCCATAGCAGTTCATCCGGAATAATTGCTTCATTTACCAGAGATTGATACATCGCAAAAATATCTGATGCTTTCTGCGGCTCATAAGTACACAGGGAACCGGGAGCATGAAGCATTCCGGGAGGAACATCCCAACCCGTCCCAGGCTGAAGCTTAAATGCCTGTGAATAATTCGTGATTTTATTATCTCCTTTATTGAAATTCATCAGGCATTCTTTGATCTGCTCCTTGGTCGTTCCCGGGGCGATTCCGAAGAACGTATAAGGAAAATCTCCCCCGTGATTATTCAATTGCGGCGGATAATAATATGCCTCAGGCTTGCCATTTTGACCCGTCAGTTTCCCATACTCATCGCTCGGGTGAATGTGGTGCGGAAGCGGCCCCATATTATCAAAAAACTTGGAATACATCGGCCAAGCCTTGTATTTGTCCCATAGACGGCCTCCGATGATTTCTCCACCTAGCTCACTGATCGCATCTTTCAAAAGAAAAAGCTCTGTCTTGCCCCCATCTTCATAGGCGACATGGCTTAGTCCTTCATTTTTGCTTGTGAGCGGGCCATTTTCGGCAGGTGTAGTAGAGGAAAACCAGCGTTCATCTATGCCTCCACGATTACCGCCCAGACAATAATAATCATCCGGATGAAGTTTGATTCTTCTTCCGGGCACACAGAACGATCGCGGTACCCAAGTTGGTGTTAATCTTAAAATTCCTTCTCCCTGTTCTAGGGCTTTTTTTGCTAAACTCATGGGTTTATTGATTATTTGAGATTTGAGATTTCTAGTTTGAGATTGAATCGGAAAATTGGAAGATTGAAAAATTCGAAAATTATTTCAGCTCCTTTATCGTCGCAATTCATCGTTCTTAAATTTACATTTTAAATTCCTTGACCACATTCCCTGTGAGAACTTCCAGTTTGATTTCATAAGTCCTGCTTTCTCCCGGCTCCAATAAAATCAAAGTTCCGTTTTCACGTGTAGCAGCTTGGCCTATCGGTGGATTGGTAGCTGGTTCGAGGGCAGTGACATATTCATTTTTGCCCCAGTGTTGCCAGTTGATCAGCCATGGCATCTGTTTCTTGGAAAATGAAATGCTCAATCCAAGCCCTAATTCATCATTCATATAACCGCAGGTGACCTGATCATTCTTATCTGGTTTTGGGTCTATGAAAGCCACATCTTCTCCAAAGCCCGAATGCTCATCCAAGGGTCCCGCACATTTTGTGAATTTATGTTCTTTGTTGAACGATGAAAGTGATGCATCTGCTTCCTTGGGCTTTATTTCACCTTTCCACACGATCCTCGTTCCTTCGTCGATTAGTGGCCAACCGCAATTGATATGATAGAGCACCATATTCGGTGCAGGGGAATTCCCCCGGTTGCTCACCTCATCTTTGATGTGGATTGCAGCATTTCCTATAGTGCCTGAGATAGTTCTTTTCAGTTCCAGACTTGGACCAAATGTCGTCGTCTCACGGATTATCCCGACAATTTCATAAGCCAGATTTCCCGAATAAATATCCGGTTGTTTGATAGAAAGCAATTCCGCAGGCGTATTACTATAATTCCCGTGCAAGCCGCGACTTCCGGTTTCATCCTCATTGGGTGGACCCATCGAAGAAATCCCGCAGGTAGTCAACAGTCCTCCTCCGAATGTTCTCAACCAATCTATTCCCTGATTGGAAAAAGGCTGAGCAGACACATGGCCAGCGTTGCTAATCCAGGACAGGCTATGCTCATTATAGAATGCGTCCAAAATGTCCATTCCCCGATCCAAAACCACTTTAAATCGAAGACCCGTGCCTGTATTAATCCACGCGATTCGGGTTCCTCGACCCGCTCCATTATCTAGGACGGAAGTTTCTATTCCTCCAAGCTGGCGGAAATTGGACAATTTATCTTTCCAATTGGATGGATCTGAGATATTCATTCTGTGATTTGTGACTGATCTGTAATCTATTAAAAACGCCTTCTGAGACTGTCCTGCCCTATATGGGTTGAGTATAAAAGCTCGGGAATAAGATATAAAATCCGGGTGTCGGAACTTTGCCGCTGATCAAAAATCTTTTTTTTGGAGGGGTTAAAAAATATCGATAGTTGGTTCAAGCCTGCCTCCCGTCCGGCACAGGCCTTATGACATGGACCTGCATTAGTGCAGTTCAGACTCCCAAAGTTTTGTTTTCCACCACAAAAAGCCATAAAGTCAGCAAAGAAACCACGCACAGGTTGGAGTCAGCACACCCTTGACCATTGAGTTTGGGAATTGAAAATTGATCATTTTTCGACCACATAGACAAACATAGCGATGAGGGATTGGGCTTTGTTTCTTTATGGTGAGAATTAGTTTACCGGAAGGGGACATTACCGGTGTGTATTGGGAACAAATCTATCTCTTCGGCAAAACCATAGCACCTATGATTCTATGCGGTTAAAAAAACACTGCCACTGGAGTCTAACCAAAAACTACTCTTCCCCAGCCTCTTGGAAAACGGTTACTTCAGCGTCAAATTCTGCCTCTAAGAACTCATCCCTAGCCATCCAATATTCTGAAGTAGTCAATTTATACTGATCATCCCCTGTTTTGGTCAATTCCCAAATAATAGAATCGGCTTCATGAAAAGGAACTTTGGACTCAAGATGATCTGTAAATAGACGCTTAATTATATTGCTATCATTCAATGTATGCTGAAATGCTTTTAGCACAATTTCTTTTGTGATTTCCTCGGTTCCTTTGTCGGTGCCAAGCATCTGAAACTCCACAACGGTAGCCTTAGCATTGGGAAATTTCCCGTTGTAGGAATGGTAAAGCAGTTGATTGATATTGAATAGCTGATGGTGAAGATGTATCTCAGGATATTCCTCGGAAATTTTATCCAAAAGCATATCATGTGAAATCTGCTCGATCTGCCCTTCATTTAATTCTTCAGAGAGTTTATACGTCAGCAAAATCGCTGCTGCTTCTGCAGGCTCGAAATCGGTGATTGCCAGACTTAGCAATTCGTTGAGTTCTTCAGGCTTTGATTTGGATGCATCGGGAAACCCAAAACGATCTAACAATTGGATTAAATCCTGATTAGACCAGGCTTCTGCCAATTGTTCCACTGTATTTACACTATTGATTAGGATATGATAATTCATTGGTGATTTTGATTTATGATTACTGTGGTAAATAGAAACTCTATTCTGCGACTTTAATAGTTGTCCCCCCACTCAAAAAACGACAAGCTATCTACTTAACCTGCCCAAATGCAAAAAAGGTTCATGTCTGACAACCTGAACCTATGATGTTGCCATCTCAGAATGCCCCAGTTTGGTTCTCCTGATCTGCCTGCAGGCAGGTCTGAAGAACCTTGGACTAAAATCGAAAAATTGGTTTAAGTCTCCCGGTTTAAATTGAGGCAAAAAAAATGGCCCAAGTTTTTCAACTTGGGCCATTTCCGTTATTTTATTTCCTACTGCTTCAGCATCACATCCTTAAACTGGACTTTCATAGGTGGTCCCACATGCACCTGCACACCCAAATAACCTGACTCCATTCTATTTTTGGGATCTTCATCATGCACTTCGCTCATCAATTGACCATTTACATAATGCTGAAGTACATTCCCCTTCGCAATGATATGGATACTGTTCCATTCCCCAGCTTTGACCATAGCACCCAGCTCAGCCCGATCACCGATTTCCTGCTCTACACTGAGACCTTTCCACGCATTCCGCTCTACGTATTCCCTCATTTCCACGCCATCAGGTTGCGGCGAAATCTTAGTTTTTTGACCTCTGTAGGCTAGTGTGGTGCGCTTTCTCTCCTCGTAGTTTTGACCGGTATAGCTATTCTTTCCGTCGATATCGGCTTGGTATCCTTTCAGGGCAAATGGCACATCTTCCACCCTCTCACTCCTATAGTTAATCCCGGAATTTCCGGCTTCGGAAATCTTAAATTCAGCTTTAAGCTCGAAATCTCCAGGCTGACCACCTTGCCAAATCAGAAAAGTATTAGCTTTCAAAAGTGTCTCAGGAGTGATTTCGCCTGTGATCGCCCCGTCCTTCACGGACCAATAAACAGGATCTCCTTCCCAACCTTCAAGAGTCTCTCCATCAAAAATTGATTCGAAATCAGCCTCTGATGAACTTATCGGTTCTAGTGAAGACACTTTACTATCCGAAGGTTGCTGGCAATTCACAAAGCCGATTACCATCATTGCTCCTACACCAAGCGCTTCGATTCTCAGCCATTTTGATTTTAATAGATTTTTCATTCTTCTGCTTGAGCTTTAGTTTGATACACTTCATGATTTGCTTTGCCTCCTGAAATCAGGTAAGCCATCAAATCTTTCAATTCTTCTTCGTTGAGTCTGTTGATCAGTCCCGGCATCATGATGGAAATCTTCGAGTCCTTGACAGTAGACACCATGCTTTTTTCCACTTTCCGTAAAACATCAGGAGAGAAAGGATTCTGGGAAACTGAATAGCTGGATTTATCTTCGTCCACTATTCTTCCCATGACAGAACTGCCGTCTTTCAGCTCCAGAACACTTGCTACGTACTGCTCGGAAATTTCATCGCTGGGATTTATGGTAGCTTCCAATATATCCTTTGGAGAGAATCGGGTTCCCAATTGTGTCAAATCCGGGCCAATGATCCCGCCCTCTCCACCGAGCGTATGACAAGATAGGCACTGCGAGGCCGCAAACATCGCTTTGCCTTTGGCCAAATCTCTGCCACTTAAATCTCTCATCAGTGAATCAGCTTCTTCCACAGTCCATCTTCTTCCCGGCCCCTCCGGCTGGATGTCTGAATTCACCAAATCATTTCCATTACCTGTAAGCAAGGCTGCTCCCGAGAGCTCGTTGTATTTATCAAAATCATTTTTCGGAACATGTGACAACGCCATTTTTCTAGCTCTGTCGATAAAACCTACATAACTACGACCTCCCTTGTATTTGAAAGCATTTTGAATCCAAGTGAAATATTTCTCATACAACTCAGGGCTCCAGCCTGCTTCAGCTCCGCCGAGAACTGTAGCAAGGTACGTCTGCTGGGCAGGTGGTACATTAGCCAGCATATTTGCTATATCCAATCCATACTGAGGATTTCTCATGATGAGATCAGAAGAAGAAGTAAATGTCTTCTGATAGTCAGGATCATCTTTGGCCTTTTCCAGCAAAGCCAATGATTTTTCTACTGCATTTGGAGCATCCAGATACACAAGCAACACTGCCAATGCACGATCAAGATTATTACTGTTTGCCGGGAAATTAGCATCCAAATAAGCTACCAGATCAGATTTAAGAGATCCTGAGGGCTCTCCTTGTCTAGCCAATATCAGCTCAAATGCTCTCAATAAGTCTTGCTTGCCCTTCTCATCCAAAGAACCGTAGTCAATTCCCATCAAAGCCTGAATCATAGGTGCTCCTGCGCCTTTATCTGAGTGGCGCGACAATGCGATCATTGCCTGTGTCAACGTCACAGGATCCTTTTCTGCCAAAGCTTTTGCTTTCCAGGAACCGACAGGCTGATGCTCCACGGCTATTCTAGCTGCATATTGTACAAACCTGTCGCTGTTTTTAAGATTCTCCCAGGCTAAGTCAAGTCCCGAGGCTGGCGCTCCTTCTACATGCAGAGCCTCCAGCTGTCTTCTCAATTTTGCTTCAGCAGGCAGATCAGCCATTTGAAGCGGTTTCTTATCGGATTCTTTTACATCACCATCATAGTATACCCGATAAAGATCTGACTCCAATCTTCTGCCACCGGTCATAAAGTACATAGCGCCGTCAGGACCTATCACACCGTCCGTCAGTGGAAGCGGAGAACCGGAAATAAATTCTTCAGCCTTGGCTTCATAAGTCCCTCCTTTTGGAGTCAATGTCATGGAATAAATAATCCCAAAACTCCAGTCAAAGGCAAAAAGAGATGTTCTGTACTTCTCCGGGAATTTTGCCTCTGTTCCGAACATCACATTTGTAGGTGAACCCTGTCCGATATTCAAAATTGCAGGCAAATTATCAGGGTAATTAGGTGACCATTTTTGATTACCCGTTCTCCATCCGTACTCACTTCCCGAAGTCACATGACAGATTCTCGTAGGTCTATACCAAGGCATACCAAAATCCCACTCCATATCCGAATCGTAAGTAAACAAATCGCCCACTTCATTGAAGGCGATATCAAAAGGATTTCTGTATCCAGCAGAGATCAACTCCCAATGTTTTCCCTCAGGGTCTATATTTGCCACCCATCCTCCCGGAGCCATTCTGTCATTTGCATGTCCTCTGGGATCTTTGATCTCAGGAAAAAGATTGTCTTCCTGCCATACATTCGGGAGTCGGTAAGCATCCATTTCAGGGACATCTGTATGATTTCCAGCCACTATGTAAAGTGACTGTCCATCGGGAGAAAGTTTCATGCTGTGCGGCCCATGCTCCCCGGGCTGTCCCGTAAACCCTTTGATCTTTGTAACAGTTTCATATTGATCATCCCCATCCAAATCCTGAATTCTATATAAGCCGGTACTCTCTGCAAACTCCTCGTTACCATGATGATTCACCATTACATAGAGACTATTGAATGCGTACAATAAGCCCTGTGCATATCCCATCCCCACCTGTGGTTCTGCCACATTCCCCACAATGAGTTTTTCTACCTTGGGTGTTACAGAATCTGCACCTATTTCAGGTATCTCCAACCTATATAAAAACCCGTATTGATCCGCCGTGATCAGGCGGTTTTTGTCATCAAAGGTCATAGCAACCCAGGATCCTTCATCCTTTTCTCCGGGACTCAAAAGATGCTCCGCCACAAAACCATCGGGTAGCGTAAGCTTATCGAGTTTTGGATTACCGGTTAATTCGCGTTTCTTTTTTTCCGGAGTACAGGAAACTGATATGAGTACAGCCGCGGAGAAAAGAAATATATTTCTTATTGAATTTTTGAGGTGCATAGGGTTAATGTTAATGGAAAGCAATAGTTCAAATTTTAAATTGGGGATTAATTCTGCTATAATAAAACCACTCATGAAATATTATGGGCTTATTATATTATTTTTCAATAATGCATCTATGAGAATTACAACTAAACAACCCGACATCACATGTTCATTATACAGTGATGTCGGGTCTTTTAATTTTGTTTAGTTAGAAATAAGGACTAAGGTCAGACTCTGCCGCCGGCAATGCATAGAACTTATTAAGGTTCGTGAATACATGTGGACGTGGTTTGGAATCCCGGTTTGGCGGATAATAATAATCCAACGGATTTGCAACTATACGCTGACCATAAGGAACAATAATCTCCTGAATACGGTCTGTTCGCTGAATATCAAACCAACGCTTATTTTCGAACGCCAGCTCTACTCTTCTTTCTCTGAAAATCGCCTCTCTCAGGTCAGTTCCACTACTATTTACAGGCCCAAGACCTGCGCGGTCTCTCACTTGATTCAGGTAATTACGCGCTTCTCCGTCTTTCCCTTGTTCATTGAGTACTTCTGCCATGAAAAGTAATACTTCTGAATAGCGATAGATAGGGAAGTTCGTGCCCGTATTATTATGCTGGGAATGCTTTTTGGCATATTTCTTTATGTAAGGATAGACCTTGTCTTCTCTAAAGCTACTGGATAAAAATACATATCCTATGGAAGCATCCTCTCTTAGGTCACCTTCCTCATAAGCCGCTATAATATCCGGAGTAGGGATATTATTTCCTTCTCCATCCAGCTGCTGGGGATTGCTAGTCCCTGTGATTTCTACTAATTCCTCCGCTAAAAGAGGTCGTGGTAACATCTGATAAATAAAATTACCATTAAGACCATCCGCTCCTTCCAAAAACTGTACTTCAAATACCGATTCTGCATTGTTTTTATTGGAAGCATTATCAGAAAAAGCCATCCCATAACTGGGAATTAAACTATACTCTCCACCGGTAACTACAGGCTTCAATACATTCTCAGCATCAGCCCATTGCTCTAAATTGATGTAAACATTTGCAAGTAATGTCCGCGCTGCTCCTTGGGTGACCCGCCCTAGCTCCTGCTGCGATTTCAATGGCAACAACGGTACTGCAGCTTCTAAATCAGCAATAATCTGAGCATATACCTCAGCTTCATCTGATAATGGCAGTGCAGCTTCTTCCCGTGTGTTCACCGGTGTAAGGTGCAGAGGAACACTCCCAAAGTAGCGTACTAACTCAAAATAAGCATAAGCTCTAAGGAAAAGTGTCTGCCCTTTGAGATTGTCTTTGGCGTCCTGGTCAAATTCCACCTCATCTATTAACGCCAAAATCTGATTGGTTCTGGCTATGATCAAATAATCCAATCTCCACTGCTGAAGAATATTGTCATTTGCGGTAACGCCGTTTGTTTCCACCACAGAGAAATCCGCCAAATCTTCCTGAGGATCCACTGCCCCGAAGTTTACATTTCGCCCATAATAGGTGTTGTCTGAGTGCATTTCCGCCAGTCTATATGCTCTGTCATTTACAATAGTCCTTAAAGGCGCATAAGCCGCGTTGACTGCTTGTTCGAAGTCCGTCTCTGTTTTAAAGAAAATACCCGAGCTAAGCTGGGTCTCTGGGATCACTGTGAGAAAATCCTCACAACCGCTTAGCCCCAAAGTAGCTACTAATAATACAATGATATATTTTTTCATTTTTTAATTCAGTTTATGTGAATACGTAGTTCAAGGCTAGCAAAATCAGAAATTGATATTTGCCCCGAATGTGATTGTGCGGGGAACCGGATAAGCTGACAGGTCTACACCGGGACTCAAGTTACCCCCGTCCCCGTCGCCATTGTCCTGCATACTTACTTCAGGGTTGGACCCTCCCCAATACTTGGTAAACACCCACATATTCTGTCCGGAAGCATACAGTCTAAGCGACTTAATAGACTTTGGCAATTTGGTAAAAGTGTAACCCAGTGTGATATTCCTGATGGTAAAGTAAGAAGCATCCCAGACGAAGTTGCTGTTATTCCAGTCACGTTCCACTCCTGTCACATTACCTCCACCTATAGCTGTACCGAATATCCCATCTCCCGGATCCTCCGGAGATTTGAATCGATTAGACACCTTCGCCACCATATTGAATACTCCATCCAAATTCGCCGTAGAGTACAAATGTCTCATATATAACTGGTTGCCTTGGGAACCTGAAGCAGTGATACTTGCATCCCAGTTTTTCCAATTGAAATTATTGATTATCCCGTAGGTGAAGTCCGGGAATGGATTGCCGATAATTGTGCGGTCATCATTGTCACCACCATAAGTGATCACGCCATCACCATTCACATCTTCCAGTTTGATACTTCCCACAGTGGATCTTCCGGGGATGATAGGAGAGCTTGCCAGATCTTCTTCATTCATGTAGTTGCCCAACTTCTTCATCCCGTAAAATTGACCAAATGGCTGCCCAACTTGGGTGATGTGATAGGTACCATAAACGCGGTCAATTCCCTCTGCCAGTTCCAAAACCTTATTGCGGTTAATCGAAAGATTGAGATTAGTAGTCCATCTGAATGCACCGGTGGTATTAATCGAATTCACTGAAAATTCATGCCCCCAAAAGTGGATTTCACCGATGTTATCATTGAAATTGGTAAAACCTGATTCTTGTGGAACCTGAACTGCATAAAGCAGATTAGTGGTGTTTTTCGTATAGTAGTCATAGGTAAACAACAATCGATCATCCCATAATCCAACTTCAAAACCCACATCCAACTGTGCGGTAGTTTCCCAACCCAGATTGTTATTGTTTAAGGTAGTAATTGTAGAACCTGGAGCTATATTTTCGCCAAATACAGAATTCACGGTATTCCCATTTAGACTATTGTTTACCAGCGCATAGGAGGTATAGTTCCCGATATTATTGTTACCTGTCACTCCATAGCTTGCTCTCAATTTAGCAAATGAGATAGTTGAGTTGGTATTAAGAAAACCTTCGTCCGAAAGCACCCACCCCACTGAAGTGGACGGGAAGACACCCCAGCGATTATCCATCCCAAAGCGGGAAGACCCATCACCTCTTACGGAGGCTGTAAAAAGATACCTGCCTTTGAAATTATAAGTCAATCTCGAAAACAAGGAGGTCAAAGACCATTCTTCCACGCCGGTATTGGTTCCGTTACGATTTATATTCAAAGCCCCTTGAATCGTAGGAAGTCTATCATCCGCGTAGGTATCAGCCTGTATACGTGTGCGATCCATTCTAAATTTTTGATTGGAGAATCCCCCCAAGAGCTGAAAATTATGATCTCTTATACTCTTGGTATAGGTAGCGATATTCTCATTCAACCAAGAAAGATTTTCTCGGTTCTCTCTGATGGAAACAGCTACTGTAGGTATAGAAACATTTATATTTGCAGTTGCAGTAGATGGGTTGAACCACAAATACTTAGAATTGCTGATTTCAGCATTAAATGTAGATTTCAGAGAAAGCCCCTCGATTGGTTTCCATTCTACATAAGTATTAGCCAACACATTCATCTGCTTAGTTTCATTGGTGATCTCCTGTGCTGATCTGACCCAGTTAGGATAGGCATAGATATTACCTGTGCTGGCGGGAAGTTGGTTAAAGGAAGTCAGCTCACCGTCTTCGCCGTAGATCGGCATGATCGGCCAGGTGTGAAGTGCATTGAATAGAATGCCCGTCCCTCTAGTACCATCTGTACGTGGAGTATTGTCTATCACATAGTTTGGAGCGACATTTACACCGATAGCCACTTTGTCAGATAATTGATAATCTGTATTCATCCGAAGTGAAAACCTTCTGTAATCAGAACCTACCACTACACCTTCCTGATCAAAAACCCCTGCTACAATCGCAGTATTAACTTTCTCCTTATTAGAGGTGATAGTCAGATTGTATGAAGATATCGATGCACTTCGCAGCATTGCATCGTACCAGTCGTTGGTATTGCCTCTATACTGGGCAGGATTCTGGAAAATATCCGGCACCTCTTGACCGGTAGCTTCAGCATTTTCCTTTTTGAATATTGCGAAAGCTTCTGCATCCATCATTTCCAAGCGCCCTCTCTCAGGCACATTCTGTAATCCTGTAAAAACGTTTAAATTAACGTTGGTCTGTCCCTCTTTGCCTTTTTTGGTAGTGATCAATACTACTCCATTGGCAGCTCGCGAACCATAGAGCGAGGTAGAGGCAGCATCCTTTAAGACGGTTATTTCCTGAATCTCGTCCGGATTGATTGAGTTGATATCACCTGTAATAGGAAATCCATCCACTACATATAGAGGAGAACTACCACCGGATACTGAAAGTTGGCCACGGATCCGGACATTCATTCCCTGACCGGGTTTACCTGTCGTTTGGTTGATCTGCACTCCCGCCATACGCCCTTGCAGCTTTTGGGCTACTGACGAAACAGGCAGGTCTTTCAGCTCCTCCTGGCTTACCGACTGAACTGCCCCTGTCACTTCCCGTTTCACCTGACTGCCGTACCCCACCACCACTACCTCGGAGAGGTCTGAAGTTGAATATCCTAGTGTTATCTGGAGAGGAGTGGAAGCTGAGCTCACCACCACTTCACTAGTAGTGAATCCAATAAAGCTCACCACCAGTGTCTGTCCTACCGCAGCTTGAATAGTAAATCCGCCGTCAATATCCGTAACTGTTCCGTTCTGTGTGCCTTTAATTGAAACTAAAGCCCCTGGGATGGGCTCATTGTCTCCTTCGGATACTACAGTGCCTGTCACCGTGACAGACTGCGAAAATGCTGATGACACAGACACGAGAAATAAGGCTAGCAAAAATCCTATAAATCGGATCCTTGCATTCTTTTGATAATAATTTAGCATAGAAATGGGTTTAATGTAATTGAACAAAATCTCACACAATAAACCAACTCAAAACACAAATCCTGTCCTGCACCGTCCTGAAATACACCCTCTTATATAATTTTATATAAAATAAAATTAAACAGGATACCGCAGGACAGCTGTACGGAATAAATTATTTATCAAATAGTAAAAACGCTCATTATCACACTGTACGAAACACATTATTTTCATCAGAAAAAACGTCAAACAAGCCACCTAAATCGATAAAAATACAATAAAAAATCAATTATAATTCAAAAAATATAAACTGATAACAATATACTTATATTAACAGTCATTAAATCAGGATTCAGCAGGACAGAAGACATTTAGCATAAAATGATATTGTAAGATCAATAAACCTCACTATAATGCTAAAACACACTATCTACTTAAGAGAAACCCTTAAGGCAGGGCTTCTTTTGATCCTGTTTTCCCTTTCCGGATTTGGCTACAGTCAAACGGCACCGCTAAAAGGAAAAGTAACAGAGCAAGGCTCGCATCAACCAATTCCTGGAGCACTTGTCGTGGTAAAAGGTTCACAACGAGGCACAGTTACCGAAAGCGACGGAACCTTCAGTATTGACGCCAATTCATCCGAAACACTGGTGATCAGTTTCATTGGCTACACTACGAAAGAAATCTTGATCGAAAACGTATCGGAGACAATGAATATTTCACTGACGGTAGATGAAGCTGAACTGGATGAAGTAATAGTCATCGGATACGGAACCCAAAAGAAGTCAGATCTGACAGGATCTGTAGGTTCTGTAGGTGAAAAGGAGCTTAGAGACAGACCATCTGCATCCCTGAGCCAGAATCTCTCAGGAAGAGTACAGGGTGTGAATGTCTCCGTCAATTCAGGACGGCCCGGCGGACGTGCAAACATCCGAATACGAGGCAATACCTCTGTAAGCATTGCAAATGATCCGCTCTATGTCATTGATGGAGTAATCTTGCACTCGGCAGGACTGGCAAACGGGAGTACACCGATTGATTATATCAACCCTAACGACATCGCTTCGATAGAAGTGTTGAAGGATGCTTCAGCAACAGCAATTTATGGGGCACGGGGAGCAAACGGGGTAATCTTAGTGAGTACTAAGCGAGGAAGCAAAACAGGAGGAACAATTACATATGACGGAGACTTTAGCATAGGAGTGCTTCCTAAAAAGATTCCTCTTTTGAATTCCGCAGAGTTTTTGGCAACAGAAGATTTGGCATACCAAAATGCCCAAAAATATGACCCAACAGGATGGGCAAATGGAATTTACAGAGACCCTAAGTTAAAAAGGACAGACCCTAACCTTTTTGATGCCAATGGAAACCCGCTTTACGATACTGACTGGCAAGATGAATCTTTTCAAAAAGCCTTCACCCAAAACCACCAGCTTAGCTTAACCGGGGGAAATCAAGACGATAGTTACGGGGCATATCTGGGTTACAGAAATGAAGATGGCTTGATGAAAGAGTCTTGGATGAAAAGATTTTCAGGGAGGTTTGTCTTTGACAGTAAGCTGAAGAACTGGGTAACAGTAGGAGGTGGATTAAGTTACAATGACCAAAAAGAAAGCCAGGTAGACCCACTGGGAAATGGAGGAATTATAGCCATGCGTCAAGTATTGGAAGCACTGCCGATCATTCCGGTAAGATATCCTGACGGAAACTGGGCTGGAAATGCAGATTATCCGGGAATGGAAGGTGGAAACAATCCGCTTCAAGTGGCAAAAGAGCGGGTTTACCTAGTAAATACCCAGACGGTATTGGGGAATATTTATGCTAACTTTTTTCTGGCAAAAGGACTTGAACTACGATCCAATATCTCTGCTAATATTGTGAATCAACGGATTGACTACTATGGAGGCAGAGAACTGAACTATATCGCTAGAAATCAGGGTGGAGACGCTTCTATTTTTAATGACAGACTTAACTCCTGGCAGTTTGAGAATTACCTTACCTATGTCAAAACCTTTAATGAAAATCATGCTTTCAATGGAATGGTCGGTATTTCTTGGCAGCATGTCGACAGATTTAATTCCACAGCCAGAGCACAGAATTTTCAGGATGATTATTTCATGTTCAACAATCTGGGAGCCGGTGCAAATGCCATCCAGCCTCAATCCGGCAATATAGCATATGGGCTTAATTCTTACTTCTCCCGTTTGAATTACACCTTGAAAGACAAGTATTTATTTACGTTCACAGGTAGGGTGGATGGCTCCTCCAAATTTGGAGAATCCAACCAATATGCTTTTTTCCCATCTGCGGCATTTGCATGGAGAGCATCGGACGAAAATTTCCTGATGAACAGCTCAGTGATTTCCAATCTGAAATTCAGATCCAGCTTGGGAGTGACGGGAAATTCAGAAATTACAGCTTATCAGGCGCTTGCCGGCATGGGCAATTATTCGGTAATATTCAATGACCAGCGGGAAATTGGAATTGGCATCAGCAGATTAGCCAATCCGGATCTACGCTGGGAGAAAACAACTCAACTTGATATTGGAGCGGAATTAGGATTGTTCCAAAACCGCGTAATGTTTGAGGTCGATTTGTATAGAAAAGTCACTGATGATATGCTACTAAGCGCTCCTGTACCATCCAGTAGCGGCTATACAGTAGTAAGTCAGAATATAGGAAGCATGATAAACAAAGGGGTTGAAATTGGTCTGAGCACTGTCAATTTTGAAAAAGCAAATTTCTCCTGGAGTACGAATTTCAACTTTTCATACAACAAAAATGAAGTATTGGAATTAGCCGGTGGCTCGGATATTTTCCTAGGCTCTACCATCGTCAGAAAAGGCGAATCTGTGGGATCCTTCTTTGGCTTCATCCATGAGGGCACTTGGAATATCAGCGAAGAATCTACCGCAGCACAATACAACAAACGCCCCGGGGACATTAAGTACAGGGATGTGAATGGAGATGGTATCATCAATGATGCCGACAGGGTAGTTATAGGCAAAGGCATACCGGATGGCTTTGGGACATTTGCCAACACGTTTACTTATAAAAATTTCGAATTGTTGGTGGACTTACAGTACACATATGGCAATGACGTAATATTTAGAAGCAAGCATTCTGCCGAGGATAGGACAGGTATTGCCAACAGTTTCAAAACTGTGCTGAACGCTTGGACTCCGGAGAATCAGGAAACAAACATCGCCCAAATCCGACCTCTGACTGCCGGATACAACACAAACGATGATTCTGACCGTGTACAGGACGGTTCATTTATCAGAGGAAGGAACCTAATGCTTTCCTACAACTTCCTACCTCAGACTTTGGAGAGAATGAATCTGGCAAGAATGAGAGCCTATTTATCTGTACAGAATTTCTTTCTCTCTACTAAATACGACGGTTATGACCCTGAAGTATCCACCTCAGGGGCTGCATTTGATCAGGGAGTGGATCTCTACGCCTACCCTAAGCCTAGAGTGTTTATGCTTGGTGTAAGTATCACATTGTAAATTTTAATTAGCAGAATTATGAAACGTATAGAACTATATATAAAAAAAATATCCCTAGCTGCTTTATTGATCTCAGCGGCCGGCTGTGCTGATTTTCTGGACGAAAGTGACAAATCAAACTTCACTCTGGACAATTATTTCACCAAACCCGAGCATGCAAAAAGTGTGGTAAATTCTATCTATGAAGGTTTACAACCCGTTATGTCCAGTGGATTTGGCGGAGGCCCATGGATGATGGTAGAATTTGCCACCGGTCTTGCTGACACGGAGTTAGGGCAAGCCCAGAATAGTCTTTTCGTGAAAGACCTTGTAAACAATTCCGACAATGGATATGGCCAAACCATCTGGACCAGCTATTACAAAGGCATTGCCAACGCAAATATTGCAATTGCCAAGATCCCGGGAATAACAATGGATGAAGCCGAGAAGCAAAAATTAATCGGCGAGGCGAAATACCTGAGAGCCTACTACTATTTTAATTTAGTGAGAATTTTTGGCAATATCCCATTGACTTTAGAGCCCATTGACCTGACTTCTGAGGATCTATTTGCTCCTCCGGCAAATCCGGAAGATGTCTACAATCAAATCGTATTGGATCTACAGGATGCTGAAGACTCAGGCCTTCCTATGAGAGATACAAGCGGACGTGCCTCTCTAGGGGCTGTAAAATCACTATTGTCATCTGTCTATCTGACAATGGCGGGCTACCCACTTCAGAAAGGTGCAGAATATTACTCACTGGCAGCAGCCAAATCAAAAGAAGTAATTGACTCAGGTGTATTCTCCTTGTTTACATCCTATGATGATCTACATGATCCATCGATGAAAAACCTAGGCGAAAACATCTTTATGGCTCAGTTTGCAGCGTATATTCTGCCTTCTAGCTGGCAGGTATCCATTATTCCTTACAACAGGGGTATATCAAATTACAGCTCCGAAACCGGGGGTATTTTTGCCCAGGAAGAATTTGTGAAATCTTACGAAAACGGTGACAAAAGAGCTGCTGAAAAAGAATTTTATTATACCAGCTATACTCTCAGGGACGATAGATCCCAAACACTGGAACTTGGCGATTATTACATCTACAAGCATTTTGATGAGGTAGCTCAAACAAATACCACCAGTAGCGGCATGAATTGGCCTATATTGAGATTTGCTGAGGTACTTTTGATTTTTGCGGAAGCCTCCAATGAAGCTAACGGTCCCAATAGTGAGGCTTATACTGCCGTCAATAAAATCAGAGCGAGGGCTGAATTAGCTCCTTTAAACGGTCTCTCCAAAGACGATTTCCGGGAAGCGATTTGGAGAGAAAAATTCCATGAGTTGTCTTATGAGAATAAAACATGGTTTGACATGGTCAGAATCAGAAAAGGATTTAATGCCAAAACATTGGAATTTGAGGAATATGTAGGTCATCAATTTGTATACGGTCCTACGCTTAAAGAACGCGAATTGCTTTTCCCTATCCCTACTGCTGAGATTAGAAACAACAAGAATCTGATTCAGAATCCAGGGTATTAAGGATAATAAAAATCATTCCATTAAATGGATTGAATAGGATTATTAAAGTTGCTTTTTGACATTTTTAATAATCAGGGTAAAAGAAGGTTTTGCCATCCGGGCAAAACCTTCTTAACTAGTTGAGTAGCTATTTGGATGTAAAAAAACAATTATGAATTGGGGCTTCCGCATGCCGATGAGGGAGGCGGAAATGGGGATAAAAATGTACTTGGAAATAGGTTTTCGACTTCTTGCTTACGGCAAATTAGGTGCTAAATCTAATGAACTTGGACTTTTACCCTATAGGAAGCAGGTGGATGGAAACTCTTCCAGACTGCGTCCTCTGCGAACACCCCTGTGTCCACCGTGGTTAAAAACATTTCATATAAACTGAGTAAGCAAATCAACCAATACCCTTTTCGGTAAAAATAAACTTTGTTCTTCTACAAAAAGAACATAATATCATTGTCGGAATTTGCCATATTCCGCTTCACACTAAAAAAGTGACAACCATTTGTAACCCATGCTTAAAAAACATCCCTTCCCACTCTTTCTCCTACTTATTCTGGGAGTTCTCACAGTTCAATGCAGCCAAAAAGAGACCGTTGAATTAAAGCCCAACGCCCGAATTGCTCTTATTGGAAACAATCTGGGGTCTAGAATGATGGATTATGGAAGCTTCGAAACAGAGATGCAACTCAGAAATCCTGACAAAAACCTATACATCAGAAATCTTTCAGATCCCGGAGACACTCCCGGCTTTAGACCTAGATCCGGAACCAACGATCCTTGGGCATTTCCGGGCGCGGAAGCTTTTCAGGATGAATATGCCACTCCTTCAGGCAGCGAAGGTCATCTGGAAAAACCTGACGAATGGCTGACCAGACTACAAGCAGACATTATTATTTCGTTCTTTGGGTACAATGAATCATTTCAGGGAGTAGACGGGCTGGAAAATTACAAGGCAGAACTTGATGCGTTCATCAAGCATACGCTGCGCCAGAAATACCACGACACACTTTCTCCCAAATTAGTCATCGTCTCTCCCATTGCTTTCGAGGACTTGTCCGAAAAGATAGATGTGCCTAACGGAAAAACAGAAAATGAAAACCTAAATCTCTACACGGTAGCCATGCGGGAAATTGCAGCAAAAAACCGGGTGATGTTTGTGGATGCATATACTCCAAGCAAGCAATGGTATCTGGAAACGGATGAAGACCTGACCATCGATGGTTCGCAATTGAATGAGGCGGGATATCAGAAACTGGCCGTGCTGCTGGCAGATGAGATTTTCGGGAAGCAAAAAATCAAAAATGAAGCGAATAGGGCATTGGTTCATGAGGCTGTGCAGGAGAAAAACTGGTTTTGGAGAAATGACTACAAAATACCAAACGGTGTTCACGTCTTTGGCAGAAGATACGATCCTTTCGGACCCGACAATTACCCTTTTGAATTGGAAAAAATCCGTGAGTTGACTGCAATCAGAGATACTGCAATCTGGATGGCGAATAAGGGAGAAAAGAAAGATCTTGTGGCTGCCGATGCCAAAACGAAGAAACTCCCGGAAGTGGAAACCAACTACAATCCGGAGCAAAACGGAAGTTTGGAATATCTATACGGAGAAGAAGCCTTAGCCAAGTTAAAAGTAGCTCCCGGATATAAAATCGAGCTTTTCGCCTCCGAAGAGGACTGGCCAAATCTGGCAAATCCCGTTCAGCTTTCATTTGACAACAAAGGACGGCTTTGGGTGGCCACCATGCCAAGCTACCCACATTACAAGCCGGGAGATTCCAGACCGGCAGATAAGCTGTTGATCTATGAAGACACCAACAATGACGGCAAAGCAGATAAGGAAACGGTTTTTGCAGATGACCTTCATATACCTGTGGGATTTGAATTGGCTCCGGAAGGGGTGTATGTGTCTCAGGGAAACAACCTAATCATTCTCTACGACGACAATAATGATGATAAAGCCGATCGCAAGGAGATCTTACTAAGCGGGTTTGACGATCATGACACACATCATGCGATTTCAGCTTTTACCACAGATGAATCCGGAGCGATTTATATGGCAGAGGGGGTATTCCTTCATAGTAACGTGGAAACTTCCTATGGGACTGTCCGTGCGACAAATGGCGGTTTTTACAGATACACACCAAGCAGGCATAAGCTGGAGCGCGTAGCTCAGGTAAGTATTCCAAACCCTTGGGGGATAGCTTTTGATGAGTGGGGACAGAACTTCTATGCAGAAACTTCCGGACCGAATGTAAACTGGATGCAACCGGGATCCGTCTTGCCGCGCTATGGAAATGCCACAAACAAAGGTGCAAACCTTATTCAAAAAGATCATTTGGTAAGACCGACTTCCGGCTTGGAATTTATCTCAAGTAGACATTTCCCTGACGATGTGCAGGGCGATATGATCATCAACAATACCATTGGGTTTCTTGGGACTAAGCAGCACCAAATGATAGATGAGGAAATCGGATTTTCGACCAAATGGAGACAGGATCTGCTTACATCCACAGACAGGAATTTCCGTCCTGTAGATATGGAAATTGCACCTGACGGTTCCTTGTACGTGGTAGATTGGCACAATATCCTGATCGGTCACATGCAGCATAATGCCCGCGATCCTCTGCGGGATCATCAGCATGGAAGAATTTATAGAATCACCTATCCATCCAGACCATTGGTGACTCCGGCTAAAATCGACGGAGCAAGCATTTCGGAGTTGATGGAAAATCTAAAACTACCCGAGTATAGAACCCGCTACAGAACACGCAGGGAACTACGTGGAAGGGATCAAACCGAAGTTTCGGAAGCTGTGGCCGATTGGGCAAGCAAGCTGGATAAGAATGATCCAAGATATGAACATCACCTCTTGGAAGCACTATGGGTAAGCTGGGGCATCAATAAGGTAAATCAGGATCTGCTGAAGCAGCTACTAAAAGCCCAAGATTACCGGGCCAGGGCAGCTGCAGTGAGAGTCCTTCGCTACACAGGCCATCAGGTATCCAATCAAAAAGAGTTGATGACTGAAGCTATAAAAGATGAAAACGGACGTGTACGTCTTGAAGCGATAGTAGCGGCATCCTGGATGCCGCGCGTAGAAGGACTTCAAGTTTTATCGGTCGCGGAAGGTACGGAGATGGAAGAGTGGATTACTCCTGCTTATGAAGCTGCGGTGGCACATATTTCCGGCGTTTCTGTGAAAGAGAAAAAAGAAGAAGACGTCAAATCCTCACTGACTGGCTCAGATAGAGAGCTTTTTGTGCTGGGTAAAGAAATCTACGCACGAGAAGGCTTCTGCAGCACTTGTCACCAGCCGGATGGACAAGGACTCACAGCATCTGGATTTCCGCCACTTTCAGGTACCCCTTGGGTGACCGGCAGTGAAGAGCGATTGATAAAACTGGTATTGAAAGGGATGATGGGACCTATAACCGTACTAGGAAAAGACTATCCGGGACAGGTGCCAATGACACCTTTTGAGGGTATGTTGAACGACTCCGAAGTGGCGGCCGTTTTGACGTTCGTGAGAAATTCCTTTGGAAATTCCGCTTCGGCTGTCTCTCCGGATCTGGTGAAGAAAGTAAGGGAAGAAGTCAAGGACCACACGGGATTCTTCCAACCGGCCGAATTGCTGAAAGCACATCCGATGGAGAAGTAGTGGTCAGTTGGTCAGTGGTTAGTGGTCAGTGGTCAGTGGTCAGTGGTCAGTGGTCAGTCAAAAAGTTTGGTTACGAGGTTTCAGTTCCATTGACGGTTAATGGTTAACCCTTAATCCTTTAACCTCAAACAACCGGATTGCCGCGCTCGTACCTCGCTCGCAATGACGTATCCTTTAACCTTTAACGACAATCCCGTTAGTACAATTGGAGTTCCATATAACTCATCCGCCTAAGATTAAAACAAGAGCCGACCCTATGACTTTACTTAACTATGTATTGCCTCTAATGATCTCCCTTCCTTTAATCGCTTCGGCGCAGGAAACCACCGTCAAATTCAGGAAGCAGGTAATCGCTTTCGAAAGCACGGAATCTGTCGGAGTATTTGATGTAGACAATGACGGCACATTGGATTTGGTATCGGGTAGCTATTGGTATAAAGGCCCAAAATTCCTCGACCGCTTTTTGATCGGTCAGGTGAAGCGCTACGGAGAATACTACGAGGACTTCTCCACCATTCCCATGGATGTAAATGAGGATGGGAAAATGGATTTTATCACCGGAGGATGGTTTGAAGGCACATTAGTCTGGAAAGAGAATCCCGGTGATGGCAGTGAATGGAAAAACCATGAGATCGCCCAAACAGGAAATATTGAAACGACGAGAGGATTCGATATTGATGGGGATGGCGCATTGGAGATTGTTCCAAATACTCCCGGAAAAGCACTCGCCTACTATAAGAAGACGGGGCCAAATCAATTCGAAAAATTCCCGGTCCATGATACGCAAGGCCATGGATTGGGCTTCGGCGACATCAATGGAGATGGACGGGGCGATCTGATTATTTCCGACGGCTGGCTAGAGGCCCCTGCAGACCTAAAAACAGGAAAATGGATTCACCATGCCGATTTTGAGTTGGGCGATGCAAGTATCCCGATGATCGTCGCAGATGTGAATGAAGATGGATTGAATGACCTAATCGTCGGTCAGGCACATGGATTCGGATTATTTTGGCTGGAGCAAAAGAAGGATGGAAATAAAATCAGCTTCATAAAACATGAAATAGATCCATTCCAATCCCAATACCACACGATGGAATGGGTGGATATAGACAATGACGGTCAAAATGAACTGGTCACCGGCAAGCGCTATCGGGCACATAACGGGAAAGATCCGGGTGGAAAAGATTATGCAGGTTTATATTATTTCAAATGGAACGGAACTTCATTTACCAAAAATATAATCAGCTATGGACCACTTGGCGAAGGCAAAGGATCCGGGCTTTATTTTTCGATTGCGGATCTAAACGAGGATGGCTGGAAAGATATCGTGGTAGCGGGAAAAGATGGATTGGTGGTTTTTGAGAATCTGGGCAGGCCTGAGAATTAAAAAACTCCCACTACGGCGCAAAGGCGCAATTTTTATTCTATAACTTGGATTCATGGAACGGAAGAGACTAAAAGATTTTTTCCGGAAAATCCCCATCTTGCGTTTAAATTTAAATTTTATGAATCTTTTAGACCAGATCAAAAACGCCCCCGCAACCATTTCTTTTTCTGAAGTGATTGCTCACATAGATGCCCTCTACGAATTTACTCCCACCCGATTTTTGAATGGAACAACAGTAAACGAGGCAGGGCAAAACAACGGCAGCTGTAAGGTCTTTTTCTTTGCAAAGCTCCATGACTTAACTCCGACAGAGACTTTGACACTTTTTGGAGACTATTACCGAAAAGATGTCTTACAAAATCCCGATGGAACGGATCACCAAAATATCCGGAATTTCATGCAGTCAGGTTGGGAAGGGGTCAAATTTGAAGGAGAGGCTTTAAGGTTAAGGTGATTGAATTCTTTGAGCACCCGCAAATGTGCCAGAATTTTACAATTTTCCAATCTTTCAATCAACCTCAATCACAAACCGCTGATACCTCGTCATTGGGTGAACACCGTTGTCTTTGACTTCAGCGATTACGTGAAGTAGACCTTTTCCACTCTGGTTAAGCTGAACCTGAACCGTATTCCCTTCGGGTATTAATTTCGCTTCGCCGGCATAACTTCCTACTTCCTTGTATATCCAAAATAGGATTTCCAACCCATCTCCATCCGGATCGGAAGTTTCCACAGAAAGGGTTATACGTTCACCTGCCTTTGCCGAAGGCAAATGTGTTCCGACCGCTTTCACCACGGGAGGATGATTTGCATCAGCATAATCCATCACACACCAATCTGCCCGTGCTGCAAAATCCTTCTGGATAGCCTCCACCCAGCGAATCTGTGGATAGGTAGCATCTAGGGTGTCGGTAAAAGGATTGAAATCCATGACTCCTTCCCCGTCTTCCCAGCGGTTGGGTTGCTCGGCAGATTGGGCGAGTCGCCCTCCCCAGCCTCCCCATTGGGGATTGTCCAAATTATCCAAACCCACATCGATAAGATGAAGATATGCAGGTGAATCTCCTTCGGAAATAAAATCATACATTCCAAAAGTTCCCCACTGCGCATTTTGAAGTTTCGTGGGATCTCCGTGAATATGTTCATCATCCCCTTCTTGCTTTTGTCCATCGCCATAGCTGTAATAGTGCTTTAGCAATGGGCCATGGTTGTTTATAATTTCATTTCCCATGAAATCCCCTTCAAAAAGGTAATGCTGCGGCTCAGGCACAGCACTTTTCCACGGATAAGCAAAGCACCAAAACTGATTGGAATTATAGAAAATCTTTAGATCCGGCCAGTTGGGAGCTATGTACTTTCGGTAGGTAGCATCCTGATCCAGAATCGCATATAGTATTGCTTTGTCCGTCACTTTCTTGTACACGCTTTTCCACTCGTCAGTGTCCTTATAATCATCCTCAATTGATTTCAGAGCACGGGCAATGGTATTTGTACCGCCCCAAACCTGCAAGTAAAGAGGCTCGATATCATCATCCAGCAGCTTGGATTTTATGAAATCCGACCCTTCAGTATCCTCTTCCATCTCTCCTTCGAAATCAATATTCCCAACTTTTACCAAACTTCTCAAATGATCAGCTGTAGGAAAACCATCAGCATGCTGACTTAACTTTGGATAAATTTCCTCATACGAATCCAACAGTGGATTCATCCACTCCACTCCCGGCCAACGCAAATCAGGAATAGCTCCATACATTTTTTTGGTCATTTCCATCTCCGAAGTGAAAAGCGTCCCTTTCCCGTCACCTTTGTAATGCCACATGGAAGAGGAATAAATCAAGCCTTCTATCTGAAATTCATTGGCATAAAGGAGCATGCGGATAAAAGAATCCACATCGTCAATCTCTCCATCAGTGGTAACGATTGTCCTTGGCTTCTTGGAATCCTCAGCAGTTTCTTTGACTGTTTCTGTTTTAGTAGGTTGGCAAGAGAAAAATGTCAGCGTCAGGAAGATTGCCGGTAGAAGGGACTTCGGTGGAATGCGCATAGGTTATTGGGGTTGAGCCGGTAAAATAATAAAATAGAGGTATAGAACCACCTAAAACCAGACTTTCAAATCAACCCTTTGGCCTTTATCTCCATGTATTTATTAATGGTCTGCATGCTCAGCTCCTGAGGGGCACAGAGGATCGTCTGTATCCCATGCCGATTCAGTTCCTTGGCGATAAGCCTTTTGTCATAAATAAACTTGGCAGCAATGGTTTTCTCTACTATTCCCGAAAGAGTATCGGCAGGCTGGACCGAGAATTCCTCGAGCAGGTGATTTTCAAAAATCACAACCAAGACCAAATGGTGCTTGGCCAACGCTTTGAGAAACGGTAACTGACGCCTCATGGCTCCTGCATGTTCAAAATTGGTATAAATCATCAACAAACATTTTTGACCCAGCTTTTTTCTTGCCCAGCTGTACAGCTTGCCAAAATCCGATTCGGGAAAACCCGTCTTAATATTATACAGCAATTCCATCACTGACAGAAGCTGGGTAGGCCGGTGGTTGGCTTCACAGGCGGGGCCTATCTGATTTGAAAAAGTAGCCAATCCGGCTTTATCCCCGTTTTTAAGTGCTATGTTGGAAAAAACCAAACTGCTGTTGATCGCGTAGTCCAGTAAGCTGAGCCCTTCGAAAGGCATTTTCATCACCCGTCCCAAATCGATGATGGAATACACCGGCTGGGATTTTTCTTCCTGGTAGTGATTGGTCATCAATTTCCCCGATTTGGCAGCAGCTTTCCAATTGAGATTGCGAAGGTCATCTCCTGTGACATAAGGTTTGATTTGCTCGAATTCCCTACTTTGCCCAAACCTCCGAAGCTTTTTAAGCCCATGCTCCCGCTTCAGTGCATTGAAAGCCAAAAACTCATATCGCCTCATTTGCAAAAAGGACGGATATACCTTGACCATCTGGCTGTCATCAAAACTGTAACGCTTGGCAACAAGCCCCAAAGGTCCATAAGCAACTACGTGAAGGCTTCCGAATCGGTATTCCCCCCGTTGCTTAGGAGTGAGGACATAAGAGCTTATCCGGGTTTCACCTGAAGCTAAACTTGCAAAATACCCAAAATCCCGCTTTTGAAACTGTTCCGGTATTTCATCCAGAACAAAAAGCCGAAGAGGAAAGCTGTACCGGTTGGCGAGTGTAATTTCTACTTCGTTTTCATCACTGTTGGAAAACTTCTCTGGAAGCTCCCTTTTACCCAAGACCCCTTCCCTTTTCCCGAAAATCAATAAAAAATCCACCACAAACAACACCAACAGCATGGCTGCTAAAAACAGGGCAATGGGGTACAACACCCAAAACCAATAGGACAAGAAAAAGACCACGGCTATTAGCGCCAGTCCGGTATATAGTCTTTTTCCCAAAAACAACTGTCTAAACAAACCAACCAACTCAGCGGGGGATTTCGATGGATTGAATGATTCCTTCCAGAATCAAATCAGGAGAAATACCTTCCATTTCCTTTTCCGGATTAAGGATGATACGGTGCCGCATAGCTGGAATTGCCGCTCTTTTGATATCCTCCGGAATAACAAAGTCCCTCCCATCCATCGCTGCCAAAGCCTGAGACGCACGGAAAATCGCCAAAGATGCCCGAGGTGAAGCACCCGCGTACAGGCTGGGATGATTTCGTGTTTTGACCACCATAGTGGCGATGTAGTGGAGCAACTTTTCTTCAACCCTTACGGAGGAGGTCCATTCCTGAAACTGAAGAACTTCCTCTCCCGAAATGGCAGGAACTACGGTTGGTTCACTTTCTGTTTCGGATCCCCTGTTTTTGAGGATCATAATTTCCTCCTCAAGGTTAGGCAATCCAAGGTGGATTTTGAACAGAAATCTGTCCATTTGTGCCTCTGGCAAGCGGTAAGTCCCCTCCGAATCAATGGGATTTTGTGTGGCCAACACCATAAATGGCGCAGCCATCGGATAAGTGTGTCCATCCATTGTCACCTGACGCTCCTCCATCACCTCAAACATCGCCGATTGGGTCTTGGCAGGAGCACGGTTGATCTCATCAATCAGGACTATATTGGAAAAGATGGGGCCTTTTCTGAATTCAAATTCTCCGGAATTAAAAATAGAAGTACCCAATACATCCGCAGGCATCAGGTCAGGAGTAAACTGAATCCGGCTGAATCCGGTATCAACTGACTTGGCAAACAGTTTACTAGTTAGGGTTTTTGCAATGCCGGGAACACCTTCCAGAAGGATATGCCCTTTGCTGAGTAAGGCCACGATCATGAGCTCAATCATTTCATTCTGGCCCACGATCGTTTTTTTGATTTCCCCGCGGATTTTCTCTATTCCCTCTGCTATATGTTCCACCGGTAAGCGGTTCCCGAAGGGCATGCCGCTATCCTGCGGGTCGGAGATTTCTTCCATGCTGTAGTTTTAATTTAAAGTCTTCAATTAAGTGATATAGCTGCAAAATATCTTCAGAACCCAGCAGCTTTTTTGCTTCCAATACGCTCAGCTGCCTGACCAAAGCCCGGGTATGATCCGGATGAACTCCGCTTTTGTTGGCCAATGAAACGGCAATTTCCTCCTGACTCTCCCCTGTCTGCAAGTGGAACGTTCTTCTGCAATAATCCCAAAACAGCTTAAGTTGGAGCTGCCCCAGCTCTGTCATATCCTTGCGGTTGAGGTAAATGGAGGAGATTGTTTTGGCAAATTCCAGAGATTGGTTTTGGGGAGGTGTGATGATTCTAATGGCTTTTTGCCTGCGTTTCCCCTCAAATACCACCCAAAGAACCAGTAAAATCCAGCAGGTAAAATACGCAGCTTTCAGGTAAGGATTGCCCAGTACTAAATACAAAGGTGAAGAAGGCGCAACCTTGCCTTCTTTGATGTAGTGATCCAGCAGAACGGGGTAATTCAAATCCCAAGTTCCCAAAACCTGTTCTGTATAGGATTTATTGGTTTTGTCCAAGAGAAAATAATTGGAAAAAGCCTCCGGAAAAGCGTGGAGTGTAACTAGTCCTTTTCCTTCCCTGAGTTGGATAAAATTTGGTTGCGCCCCTACAGTGTCCAGATTACTTTCGGCCCTGATCTTTCCCAATGTTTGTACTTGCACAGAATCTCCCCATTGGAAATACTCTCCAAAATGAAATTGATCGTAGGTGATGGAATGGGACAAGTCCATAGGTGCTTCCAAACTCAAGGCAAAAAGCCGCTCCGCTTCAAAATTTTCAGGAAAAATATCCTCACTGAGTCCAAGGCTATCCAGTAACACAGTAGATATGCTTGAGGACGACACAAACAAATGACCGCCACTACGCACCCAATCCAACAATAGCTCACATTCGTCGGGATCTGTAGAGAAATACTGATTAATAATCACATAAGTAGCTACTTCCGGCATTTCTCCAATCGCCTCGAATGGCGGTGTGTGAATAGCTCTCCAATCTCCTGATTCCTTTTTCACCAGATCATAGAATACTTTGGCCCCCAAAGGGCTACTGTCGTGCTGCTCGTAACTGGGCGACCAGTCCACAGCAGGAGGGCTGGAATGGATCAGCAAAAGCACTCCCAAAATCAGTAAGGAGAGCAGCATCAGCAGAATCTTTTGGCCTTTACTCATGACAGCTGGTCTAGATTGCTAAAAGCTCCTTCCAGCTCCCCGTAAGTGGTGGCATCTAAGTCAAAATGCCCATACCAAACGAAGTTATAGATTCTGGTCACTTCGGTGAAAGGTGCAAGAAATGGGGTTTCCTCCAGTTCCTTTTGGTAGTCAAAGTTAGTTTTAGAAGATTTCCACACGATCAGTTTGCGCCGGATAAGATGCTGTAATACCGAGAGGTAACGGTATCTCAAGGCAAGTCGGAAGTCCTGATTTCTCAGTGCTTCCTCTTCAAGTTCTTTTAGATTATCACTTTTGAGCAGAGCTTCGTCCGCACTCAGAGAAGACAGCGCGGTTTTACCATCTTGGCTAGCACCTGAGCTGTATTTCATGGCGAGCCAGACGAGCAGGCTCATCAGCATCAAGAGCAAGAGGTAAGGTGCCAATTGAAAAAACACCTGCCAAAAACCGGAAAGAGCTGATCCTCCCCAGATTCTTTCCAAAAACCTGTTCCACGCATTAGTAAACCACAATTTCACCCGGTGTAGCCAGTTTTTCTCCTGCCGGATTTCCTCATAATCGTATTCCGCCTGAGAAAGATAGGCATCGGCATACCCCTCCTCAAATGACCAAGCCTTGTGATAGGTAAAACTTGGTGAATCCAATCTTGTACCCATGCTGTCTTGGGCATGCAGAATATCCTGCTTAGCCAGCACCGGCCGGTATTGGAATAAAAAAAACAGAAGAGCTATCAGTCCTATTCTAGCCAAGATCCTCAAGTTTCGCCTTAATTCCGGTTCTGTTTTTTTCCTCATCCAGATCAAAATAAATCAGGCCAAAGGCTACCACCATAACTATAGAAATCAGATTACTGGCAGCAGAACCCAAAGTAGCCAGAAGCAAATAGATAAAGTCCCCTGAGAGTTCTTCATTCCCGCCAACCACAGAAAAGAATGTCTTAGTACCTAGATAAACTGTGCCCGGAAGTTGAAATACGAAAGAAATAATTCCTATCACAATGAACAACACCAAAAGAGTCCCGAAAGTAACCCACCAATAACCCGATACCAATTTGAATGCCGCACGGATACTGTCAATTTTCCCTATTCCCAGAAAGCAAAACACCGGAAAGACCATGGATACAGGCACTATAAAATAAATCCCGGGAATAATGAAAAACATAAATCCAAGAATCATAAGCAAATAGCACATTACTGAGAGTAATACCAGATGCCCAATTTTTGCACGGGCATTCTGTATGACAACTTCCTCCTGTACGTTTCCCTTGGTCTCTATATAGTTCTGCATAAAAGCATAAATCGCAGCAGATACAGAAGCATAAAAAAGCATACTGCCGAGAAGCATCAGGAGAAGCACTACAAAAAAGTATAATGGATCGGTAGTAACCCAGAGTGCTATATTGCCATACTGGTAAAGCCCGGATAGCAGCACTGTCAGCACAAAGAATACAGCCGACGTCTTTAAAAGAATATTCCAAAGCAGAGTGCTGTTGATTCTAATAAAAGTGAACGAATCCGAAAGAATAGTTCCTAATTCCCGCTTGGTTCTTAATTCTAGGTAGGGCTGCTGCATAGGGTATATTTTTTGTGTAGTTGGATAGGTAAATAAACATAATAAAATAAGATCAGAGTCAAAGAACCCGAGATAATCAGTATACTGAGTGCATCAGGCATTTGGGTAAGTCGGGTGACAAAAGATTCCAAAAAGCCCGCAATCACAAAGAATGGGATTGTGCTGATTAGAATTTTTGCACCATCTTTCATCCCGCGACGAAAGGAATGAAGACGGCTGAATGTTCCGGGGAAAAGTATTCCATTGCCCAAAACCAAACCCGCACACCCGGCAATGACGATTACTGAGATCTCTATTGTCCCATGAATCCAGATCGTACGTGCGGACTCCCAAAGTAAGCCTTTCGCATGGAAAAAATATTGGAATGAACCCAACATTACCCCATTATACATAAGTACGAGCAGTGTCCCGACTCCAAGGAAAATTCCCGCTACGAAAGCGATAATGGCTACCCGGATGTTATTGACAGTAATACCCATAAACATATCCATCCGGTTCATTTTTTTATATACAGCCATCGGGTCGCCGGATTCGATATTGGTCAGCGTTTGGTTGACGTAGCCGTCGCCCAGAATGGAGCGTACAAAAGAAATGTCGGTTTGCGCAGAATAGGTGCCCATCAGCACAAACAGGGCAAATACAAAGAAAGAGATAGCTAGCTGGGGAAGGTATTTGTAAAACATCAATGGAAAATCCTTTGCATAAAAATCTATTACTCCTTTGACGCCCATCTTTTTGTCACGATAGACCTCACGATGATACTGGGAGGCTAAGTGATTGAGGTAGACAATAGCTTTCCCTTCCGGATAGAAAGTCCTGGCATAGTTGAGATCATCCGAAATCTCCAAGTACAAGTCTGCTAAATCAGATGGGGGAAGCTCAGTTTTATTGGATAAATGCTGTTCCAAACTGCTCCACTTCGTCTGATTTTTCTTGATAAAAAGTGATTCTCTCATTAATTTATTTAATTATCCGCAATCATGCCAGTAGCCTCATTTTCTTTGGTACAATGGCAGGAAGACCGATGACAGAAGACCCAAGTGGCCTCGACGCTAGTGTCTTCCAAATCCTATAATGCTTAAGGCTCTTTACTGGCAGAAAGCAGATATACATATTAAATAAAATAGGATACACCTAAAACTATTAAATTATTTTATTATATGACATGAGATGGGTATTTTTCCTGATAACTTTATTTCAAGAGCAGAACAGCACACAGAAGATGGAAGGAATTTATTTCGAAACTGCCCAGCACATCCAAATCAGACAGCGTCCGGCAACTTTGGGATCCAGAATAATGGCACAGCTGGTCGATGCCTTTGTCATGGGAATCTACGTCGTCTTGGTTTCGATCACCGTTTTTGGAATTATGAAGGTAGAAGGTAATTCAGTGGCCGTGATTACCTTGTTTGTTTTACCTTTTCTGATGTATCATCTGCTGTTTGAGATATTCATGAATGGCCAGTCGATAGGAAAGTTCGCCATGGAGATCCGGGTAGTTCAGCTTGATGGAACCAAGGCTACAGTGAGCAGTTATCTGATTCGGTGGTTACTCCGGCCCGTGGATATCACAATCAGCTCTGGGGGAATTGCTGTCTTGAGCATACTTATGGGAGGTAAAGGCCAAAGACTTGGCGATATAGCTGCCGGGACGACCGTCATTTCCCTAAAACAGGAAGCTATAAAACGCGAGGATCTGTTGACCCAGGTTAAAGCCGATCACGAGCCAAAATATCCCCAGGTAGTCAATTTGAACGATTCTCAAATCATGAAGATCAAAAATATAAGGCTGGAAGCCCTAAAATCCCATGATTTTGAATTGATCAACAAATTGGCCGAAAAAACAAGCAAAATGCTTCAGGTCAGCTATGAGACAAAACCTCTTGCGTTTATTGATCAGCTTATTCTGGACTATGAATATTTCGCCCAAAAAGAATAATCGCTATCTACTTCCTACTCGATACCCCTCCATCAGGAAAAGACAATGCTTGGGGATTAATTAGCCAATTACACATGAACCCGGTCTCTATCAGTTTACAAGCTACAATTCCTTGACTTATCCGTTTTGAAAAATAACCCATTCTCTCAGCAAGCTTTTCCTGAGTCATTCCAAGATACTTTCTCCTTTCTTTGAGAAAAGTCGCTAATGGATTCATTCTATATCACGGCATCATAACCACATTATATTGTGATATATGGAACCAAAAATAAAGAAAACTTGACTTTCCTTCTTAGGAATCATACTATAGTATGATTTCCATCTCTTCCTGTCTAAATATCTCTTATATTTACAAAAAATCACATTATAATGACAATTGAAGAAATTGGAAGTGTAATTAAGGAAAGGAGACAGTTATTGGGCCTTATACAACCCGACCTGGCAGAAATGGCTCAGATAAGCATCAATACGCTTTATAAAATCGAGCGTGGTGAGGCAAACCCATCCGTGAAAGTGTTAAATAAGCTGGCAGAAGTTCTGGGATTAGAATTATCTATCGTTGTGAAAAAATTATTTTAAGCAATGAATAGCGCAAGAGTACTCCGAAATGGTGAGTTGGTAGGAACACTCACAAAATTAAAAAAAGGAATCTACACCTTTACTTATGAGGATATCTGGTTTAAAGATCCAATGAAACCGGCCGTTAGCCTTACCCTACCAAAATCAGCAAAAGAATATTCTTCTGACCACCTCTTCCCCTTCTTCTTCAATATGCTCTCAGAAGGTGTGAACCTTAAGTTACAGGCAAGGCAATACCAAGTTGACGAAGAAGACTTCTTTTCCCTTCTACTACTTACTGCAAATTCTGATACTATAGGGGCTATTACCATCGAACCTATCAATGACTAACTCAACTTACATTAAAGAACTTGTGAACTGCCCAGGCACTCTTGCCGAAGGTTACCAGACTTATAGCCCGGTCTGCCTTAGGCAACTTTTCAATGGCAAGAAGACATCTCATATTCTTCCTTATGAGAGCCACAATCCAAGCGAGGATGAAGAACTCGCAAAACTTATAGCCAATCGGAAAAGAATATCTATATCAGGAGTTCAAGAAAAGCTATCAGTGCTATGGGACAAGGGCCAAATTAGATTAACCTCAGCGGGAGAACAAGGGACTTACATACTTAAACCTATTCCAAGGGATTTGGACAAAATTGATCAGGTACCGGCGAATGAACATTTGACCATGCAGATAGCCAAGCAAGTGTATAAACTCAAGGTCTCCGAGAACGCTATGATATTTTTCAGGAACGGAGAACCAGCCTATATCACCAAACGATTTGATATTGATTCTGTGACATCAAAAAAATGGGGGAAGGAAGACTTTGCTACCCTTGCAGGTAAAACGAAAGAAACTGATGGCAATGAATTTAAATACAACTACAGCTATGAAGGAATAGCCGTGTTAATTAAAAAATATGTTGCCGCCTACCCAGTTGCACTCGAAGAATTTTTCAAGCTCGTGACATTCAATTTTCTTTTCTCAAATGGAGATGCTCACCTGAAGAACTTCAGTTTATTAGAAACACCACAAGGCGACTACCAACTGAGCCCAGCCTATGATTTGGTGAATACAAGGATTCATGTCAAAGATCCTGAATTAGCTCTAAAAGACGGTTTGTTTGCCGATGGCTATTACACTAAAAGTAATGAGGCCAATGGTTTTCATGCCTATGATGATTTCTTTGAATTCGGAATAAAGATCGGTTTATTAGCATCGAGAGTAAGCAGGATTCTAAATGAGCTATCAACCCATAATCCAGAAGTAGAATCCATGATCCAGCGAAGTTTTCTTAGTAAGGATGTGAAAGGGATTTACAAAAGTACCTATTTGGATAGATTAAAATTGCTGAATTACTCCTTTCTGAAATTAAAAAAGGGAAGTTGAAACGTACCGGTAAAACCAATTAATCATTCAACCCTTTTCCGTCAAGAATCTGTGGGATAAATTTCTCTACTCTCGCTTCACGGGTTTTGGCTTGCTTGGGTGCAGCAAAATGCAAGAGATATCCCCGCTGCCTCCCCGGTGTCAGTGCTTCAAAAGCACTTTTTCGCCGACGTGAGTGTCATCACTCACGTTTCTAGCCTTTCCGTTATTCTTTGGGATTTGCTATTGCTTTGACTGCTAGTAATGCCATTCGTGAGACACGAACGGCTGCAGTAAAGAAAGCCTTTACTGGTAAAATCATTAATCATTCAATCCCTTTCCGGCAAGAATCTGCGGAATCAGCTTCTCTATTCTCGCTTCTCTAGTTTTGGCTTGTTTAGCAGCGGAAAAACGTAGGAGATATCCACGCTGTCGGCCAGGAGTCAATGCTTCAAAAGCAGCTTTCAAATCTGCATTTTCATCTAATTTCACCTGAAATTCCTCCGGAACAGGGTATTCCTTTGTCTTTTTCAATGCTACTTTCAACCCCGCTTTTTCTACTTCAATAGCCTCGTAAATATAGCTTTTCAATAGAGACTTCGTTTCTACGATTTCATTCACATCAGTAAATCGGATCTGTCGAGCCGACTGTACATTCTCTGTTTGTTGGATCAAAATACCCTCTGCATCCTGAAGCAAAGCACCTTTATGAAACAACAGTGCACAGTATTCCTTGAAGCCGTGAATCAGCACCACATTACTGCCCTGGAATGTATAGCAGGGCACTCCCCATTTCAATTCTTCAGTCAGTCCACAGTCTAAAAGCAGTGTTCTCAATTGCCTGTATTCCTTCTGCCACTGAGTGGCCTTATCGAAAAAAAAGTCAACGGCATTATTCATTTTATTTAGCGTGGTTTTGGGTTGGTAGGCTTTCTTCCTTTACTACTTCCATTAATTGGGTATGTATTTTAAAAGTCTTTTTGATATCATCCAAGTGTTTTGGCGCATTTTCTAATACTATTATACTCAAGTCAGTCTCAGGGTAATAATAACATGCGGAAGCAAAGCCGGGCGCATATCCCAAGGCTCCAATTTGAATATTTTCTTCTCCCAAGTTAAAAAGTAAACCGTAACCATATTCTATTTGTCCAAAAATGGGATGGATTCTTGTCGCATACCGTGTTTTCATCAATTCCAAGCTTTCTTTTCCTACCAATCTGCCAGAATACAGCAGGTAATTCCATCTACTCAGATCCTCTGCATTTGAGATAAATGCACCTGCAGCCACATGATTCACCAAACTGTTTGTCGCATACTCCAATATCCCATTTTCTGATTCTTCATATCCTTTCACTAGGGATTTGTATTGCTTATTCTCCGGATGAACTGTGTTGGACAAACCGCTTTCCAGAAAAAGCTGAGTTGATAGCTCCTCAAATGAATTCCCGGTTATGTTTTCGAGAATTCTTGCCAACAATTCGTAGCCCAACTGGGAATAGTTGAACTGGGAACCTTGCTCAAATTCCAATGGCTGATTCACATCCACTATCCCATGGGTGTGCGTCAGCAAGTGATGAATCGTCACACGTTTAGACCAGCTTTGGTCGATCGAAGGCAGATACTTCCCGATTTCATCGTTCAGGTTAAGCTTTCCTTTCTCATATTCCCGAAGTACCATTACGGCAGTTATCTGCTTACTTATTGATCCGATGACAAATTGATCGTCTTTTTCCATCAGTACGCTATCTTCGAAATTTGAGTAGCCTTTAGCCTTATGGAAAACAGCCTCGTTGCCCACAGTTAAAAGTACGACACCATTAAAGTTGCTACCCTGAACTATAGAGTCAATTTTTGATGCCAATGCGGAATAATACTGCTTTTCGCCCTGCCCTTTTGAAAAGAAGGAAATTAAAAAAAGCAGGATAAAAAGCGGGAAGTGGATTTTCATTTAGAAAATAAATTTATTGTCGGAAATATTTCCAATAGCTTAGATAAAAACAATTTTAGATACTGATAACGGGATCATTCTATACGGCCAACTTCATATGCAAAATCGGATATGGTTTTCCGGTACCATCTAATTCGGATCTGCCAATGATCTTAAACCCATTTTTGAGATAAAATTCCAGCGCTTTCGGATTTTGCTCATTGACATCCACTTTGCTGACTTGCAGTGTAGAGATCGCATTCATCAATAAGGCTTTTCCAATTCCTTTTCCCGCCTGATCAGGATGGACAAAGAGCATTTCCAGATTACCTTCTGCCACTCCGCTAAAGCCCAAAATCTCACTGGAATCAGCCCGTACACAGTTCAGGGCGACTGCTTTTAAATACTCATTCAAAATCAATGGCTTGAAAAACACGATATCTTCTTCCTGAAGAAAATCGTGTGTGGCCCGCACGGAGGCTTCCCAAAGTTCTACGACTTCAGGGTATTCGGCTAGGTTAATTTCGGTAATTTTATACTTCATAGACTTTGGGGTTGTGCCGCTCCATATAGAAGTCAGGGTTGGCAAGTTTGGTAAAACCATATTTTTCATAGAGCCAAGGAGCAGTATTCGTCAGAAGAATCCAGCGTCTCAGATTTTGCAGTTCTCCATGTGAAGTAATGCTCTCCATCAGCCACTTGCTCAGGCCAAGCCCACGGTATTTGTCGAGGATAAAAACATCACCCAAATAGGCTATGGTTGCAAAATCAGAAATCACCTTGGCATAACCGATCTGCTCTTTCCCATGATAGACACCAAAGTTTAGACAATTTTCTATGGATTTGTTTACTGTCTCAAATGTTATCCCGTTAGCCCATCCCGACTCGGTACTTAAAAAACGGTGGATAAGTGTTCTGTCCAATTTCCCCTTATCCGTTGAGATGAGGTAGTCATTCTTTCGTAATTCCATTTGTAGTATATTCTGAAAACCTAAACCAATTCCTGCTTGACGAGTTGCTCAGCAATGCAATCCCACAGCGAGATTCTTTGCTGAAGTGCCTGCTTGGCGATTTGCAGGGTTTCTTCCCACTTTTGCTCATCATCGCCGCAGAGTTCGGAGATCATTTTGAGTGACAAAGGACCGTGCTCATCCCCGTCCAACTCAATGTGCCGCTCCAGATAATACCGCAGTTTATTGTACTGTACATTCTCTGCATCCGCCTGCTTCAGGATAGCAATAAACATATCCGGAATCAAATCCTCCCTACCGAATGTAAATGCAGAGGCTATCAAATGCGGTTTTTGGCTGGCAATAACCTGAAAGGAAAACTTCACAAAAGCTTCCACATTTCGATCTACTTCAATGTGGCTAAATGCTTCATCAATTGATTTCCCTTGCTGTATCAGCCGGACAAAACCCGAAATCTGATCGGTATCGGCACCGATCTGATCCATGGCATCCAGATACATTTCGTAGTGGCTTTTGGGCTCACCGAGTTCATTGATATCGCTCTCCTCCCCATGGACAATCTCATTGATAAAACGTGCCAGTGTAGGGTTTGGGCTTGGAGTCCAAGGGATCTGCACATTGGTCAGTCGGACTTGAAGTGCTTTCAGCAACGACATAAAATCCCAGACGGCAAAGGCATGATTCTCCATAAAAAGTCGGATATCGTCTAGATTTCGAAGTTTTTTGTAAAGTGAATGATGTTTTAATTCCTCTCTCAATCCGGAGATCTCCTGCTCAATATGTACTATTCTATCCATGTTGGTTTAATCTTGCGTGTTTCGGCTCTACAGAAAATTTGATTTGGCATCAGACCATACGAACCAATCCTTTTATTCGGATGCAAAACTGATAAAATTCGGGAAGAATTTATCCCTTTCCACCTATTAAACCTCTGCCCAAACCGCAAGTTCATTTCCGGATGGATCAAGAAAATGGAATCTACGTCCGCCCGGGAAAGAAAAAATGTCGGTCGAAATCTTCCCGTTTGCCTTGATTACCTCGTTTTTTGCATGTTCCAAGTCATGGTGATATAACACAATCAAAGCTCCATTTACTATCTCCTCATTTATCTTCTCAAAGCCACCTTCTATCCCACTCTCAGAAAAAGCAGTATAATTTGGTCCATAATCTGTAAAATTCCAGCCAAAAACCTGTGTATAAAACTTCTTGATTTCAACAAGGTCTTTTGCTTTGAACTCTATGTAATTGATATGATTGTCGGTACTGCTCATCAGAAAAATGGGTTAAGATTATTTTGTTACTACACATTATCATGCTAAACTAGCTCGTTACAAAGATTAGTTGAATATTCTAAATATTTTCAATGAATTCAGAACCTTTGTTTCGATTTATTTCTAAGGGCTAAGCCACTAATTAAACGATTGCCGAAAAGCCAGTGGAGAAAGATTGGTTTTACTTTTGAATAATTTACTAAACGACTGGGGATGCTCAAAACCCAGTTCATAAGCAATCTCGCTGACCGACAACGCTGTGGTGGAAAGTCGCTCTTTTGCTTTCTCGATCAGCTTTTCATGGATGTGGTTTTGGGTGCTTTGTCCTGTGAAAGACTTTAGAGAATTGCTCAGATAATTGGGAGAGACATTTAGTGAATCCGCCACAAACTGTACTGAGGGCAATCCTTCATTTTCACTGCTGAAAAAATTCTCCAGCACTTCTTCCAGCCGAATAAGCAAGGCATGATTTTCTATTTTCCGTGTGATAAACTGACGCTCATAGAAGCGTTCGGCATAATTAAGCAGCAGTTCGATCTGAGCGATAATGATGTTCTGGCTGAACTTGTCAATGTTAGCCTGATATTCCTGCTGAATAGTTCCCAGTAGACTGGCGATGGTCTGTTCCTCCCTTTCAGATAGAAAAAGTGCTTCCGTAAGGGAATAATCAAAAAAACCGTACAGCTTTATTTTCTTTGCCAGAGCGGAACCCCACAGAAAATCAGGATGAACCAGCAAGATCCATCCTGATTGTTTTTCTTTTGAAGAACTTTCCACGTACTCGATGTTCAATATCTGATTCGGAGCAAAGAAAGACATTAATCCCTCATCAAAATCATATTCAGACTGCCCATACCTATATTTACCCAGAACACCCTTTTTGAGCGAAATAGAATAATAGGACTGTAACCAGCTCACTTTGTCATGCTCAGGTAAATGCACCATGGTGCTATAATCCACCAAACTGATCAAAGGATGCAACGGCGGACGCAAGCCTCTCACCTTGTGAAACTCCGATATAGAATCGACTTTATAGATTTTATTGCTCTTCATAATTCAAAGATTGATTAAAGAAAGATTTTCAACCCACAACCCCGATCCTTTGCCCATGGACAAAGAACACAAGCCGAAAATAAATCACGACTCCTACAAGAATATCCCACCTGAAACCTCTATACGCTGTCCATTGATCCATCGGGCATCTTCTGTGCATAGAAATGCCACCACGCCACCAATATCTTCCGCCTCTCCCACACGTCCCAAAGCAGTTACACTGGATATCAGATTTCGCCTCTGCTCATTATCCCGGGTTTGCCCTCCACCAAAATCGGTGGCAATCGCTCCCGGAGCTACCACATTTGCGGTAATCCTTCGAGGTCCAAGTTCTTTGGCTAAGTAGCGGGTAAACACTTCCACTCCACCTTTCATGGCTGCGTAGGCAGATGAATTAGGAAAGCTGAATCTCGCCAGACCTGAAGATATATTAATAATTCTACCACCATCGCTTAGAAGAGGCACTGCTTTTTGGGAAAGGAAATAAACACCCTTCAAGTGAATATTTGCCATTTCATCAAACTGCTCTTCCGAAGTCTCTAGGAAAGGAGTGTAAATCCCCGTTCCTGCATTGTTGATCAGGAAATCGAAGGTTTCAACTCCTTTCTCTTCCTTCAAATAAGTGGATAGCTGAGCAAAGAACCCCTCAAAAGTTTTCACATCACTGGAATCCAACTGAAAGGCCTTCCCTGATCTACCCAGTTTTTCAATCTCTGTCACTACTTCTTCTGCTGCGGGTTTATTCGTGTGATAAGTGATCACCACATCTATACCTTTTAGGGCGAGATTGATCGCCATATCCCTACCCAGACCACGGCTTCCGCCGGTGACCAATGCAATTTTACTTTCTGTCATCTTTTTGAAATTTTGTTTTCACAAAGCTCCCCTAAAATACAAAATCAGACTTAGCCAAATCTATGGATGATGTAGCCAAAAATGGAGCATATGAATAATTCAGCACTATCGTTTCCGTCCCACAGGTTGACTTTCCAAATCAAATAATTGACGATTTTTGCTCTTTCCATAAACGTCTGATTGCTGGGTAACAGCCTACAACTAACAAGTTTTGGAGAAATTATCCTATCCTAACTGTGTCAGTACGACAGGAAGCTTTATTTCTTTTACCGGTCAGCACTACACAAGTCACCGTCAATAAATAAAAGTGGATTTTATGCTTTCATGTGTCCCACAGACAGGAAGTAGTCAGTTAGTAGTCAGGAGACACAGTCCACTGTGCAGAACTGGATTAAACTAGATTATATTTCTATTTCAACTGAAGATGTTCAAGCGAAAGACCGAGCAGTTTCTTCTCTCCTACCGGCTGAAAACCCAATTTCAAGTACAGCTTCTTTGCTCCAGGGTTAGTTTTATCCACAAGCAAACCCAACGTTTTTCCCATCTTGCGTACGAGCTCATCGATAAGAAAATTAAGCAAGGTTGACCCAAGTCCCTTCCCCTGTTGGGTGCCCGCTACTCCAAGAGAATCTATGTAAAACTCTCCTGCCTGAGTCTCATCTTCTACTTTCAGATCTGCATCAAAATGCTTATGAACGTATTCCAAAACCGGTTTTCTCAACTCCCCTAGTTTCGCTCCATCATACACAAGAACAGCGGCTACAACCTCCCCTTCTTCCTCTGCGACATAGCAATTCTGAAAAGAATATTGGTTGCCTTCACTTTTCACAAAGTGAAGCAAAAAGTCTTTGCCTTTATCGTAATCCTGCTCTCCGATGAATTTGTAAATCACCTCTCCTGTAGCAAGCATTAGCAGTGCAGCAATCGCCTCAGAATCTTCAACTATGGCTTTTCGTATGTTCAATTTGTGATAGGGATTAGGATGCTCAAACCATTTACTTCCAACTCAAACAAAAGTAATAGTCTGTGAAATTCAATTGTAAAAGAAAGATTCTATGCTCACAAGACAAATTACCTCCCGAAAGAAAACCCTACTTACCCTCGGCAAATACTACTCCCACCATACTGTCTGCTGTACCATAGTAAAGCAACCACTTGCCTTCGAAATAAACCAAGCCTTCCAGAAAGGTGGTTCCCTCAGGGTATTGCCCTGATTTTTCAAATGCCAGTGTAGGCTGAATAAAGGGAGCTTCTACCCGATCGATCAATTTCCAAGGCTCTGCAGCAGAGAAGAGCGCCTGTCCACCGGTATAGACCCGGTTTCCGAGGTTTTTCACTCCCACCTGTTGTGAGTTGCCTGCATTGTAGAGCACTACAATTCCATCTTTGGTCAGCACCGGAGGAGGACCTGCCTCCACCAGCCAAGAATCAAAATATCCCGGACGTGGACTAAGCACAGGAACCCGGTTTCCTTCGTGGTTTTCTACCGGCTGCCAATGGACCAAGTCTTCCGAAGTAGCCAGCCAAATATGGGGAACCCCATAATACATCCAATATTTCCCATCTATTTTAGTGGCTGTCAACTTTCCGTCTTTTAGTTCAGTGACAATAGCACCGGATTTGGATTCCACATTGTGGTATTTCCCATCCTTCCACTCTTTGAAAATCGGCCCATGTTTTTCCCAGTTTCGCAGATCCCTTGAAGTGGCCACGGCAAGTCTTGGCACATCCCGGTTCCACTGCGTATAGGTCAGCACATACAGCCCCTCAGTAGTCTCTACGATCCGTGGATCCTCTGTCCCACCTGTCCATTCAAATTCCTTTTGATTGTCCTCTTTCGGATAAAATATCGGTTCATCCTCCCGCTCAAAGGCAAAACCGTCTACTGATGTGGCCAGACCTATTCTGGAGGTATGTCCACCGATTTCTTTTTCTCCCAGTTTTTCTTCTGCTCTATAGAGTACATATACGCTTCCGTCCCGGGCGATAGCAGCAGGATTAAAAGTAGCCATGGACTCCCATGCGACAGTTTTACCAGTCATGGGATCCACAAAACTGGTGGTGGGCTGAGGAGCTATAATGGGAATGGCTCCTTCAGGTCTAAGAAAAGGTCCCAGCATCCAGGTTTTTTCCTGAGCCTGCAGAGACAAAAAAGAAAATAAAAGCAGGATGAATGAAATCGGCTTCTTCATTTGGGTTGGATTTATTACGTTCAAGGTAAACCCAAGAATGCTGGAAAAAAAGTCAGCCATACCCCACCGTTTAAATGATAGGCTATGGGCAGTTGTAGCTGCTTGGATGGCTTTTGCCATTTATCCGTATTACTGGATACAACGTTGGTTTTATTAACATGAAATTCGAAATACACGAACACTGTTTCGAATATTTCGTATAGTTAAAGATTACAAAGAAAATGGAAATGAACACTATTGATGACATGGAAAGACCTTCTAAAGAAGAGCAAAAAGCAGCCATGGAGTCTTATGATGCATTGGCCGCAGCACTTGAACAGATTCATTCTGATTACCCTGAAATTGAAATTGAAGAGACTAGCGAGAGAATTAAAATTCCGATGAAAGCACTGCAACTTCTGGCTAAAATCTTAAAGGAAACCGGCAAGGGCAAGCCAGTATCAATCGTTCCAATTGCAACTGAAATCACTACTCAGGCAGCTGCGGAACTTATCGGATGCTCAAGACCGCATTTGGTAAAACTACTTGAAAACGGGGAAATCAGCTATACCAAAATAGGTAAGCACAGAAGGATCAAGTATCAGGACATCATTGATCACAAAAGAAAAATGAAAGCCGAACAGCGGAAGCTGCTTATAGAAATCATGAAAGCTGACGAAGATAGCAGGCTATATGATTCATAGTGTCAGATTCACTTGTGTCCTTGATACCAATGTGATTTATCCTATTGATTTCCAATTCAAAAAATAGTAGGATGTTCCACGCTTCTGAAACCATTGAAAAGACTCATCTTATACAGGAAGTAAATTAAGTATCACATTATTTTCCCTATGAATAAAGCAAAATATCTTGAACGAATCGATTACACTGACGGAATTGACGCTACAGATGATGTCTTGACAGAATTGCATAAGAAGCACGTCTATCAAATCCCATTTGAGAATTTGGATGTGTACTATAGTAGAAGGTTCGACTTAGATATCGAGAGGATCTATAAAAAAGTAATCAATGATAGACGCGGCGGTTTTTGCTACGAACTGAATTTGTTGTTTAACAAGCTTCTGACCGGGATTGGCTTCACAAGCAGAATCATAGCTTCGCGTATCATTGATCAAGACGGTACCCTTGGGCCAGAACTTGATCACATGGCCATATATGTAAAAACTGAAAAGGAATTTCTGCTTGATGTCGGCTACGGTGACTTGTTTATCACTCCGCTTGAGATCAGAAGTGGCGTGCAATATGATGGGAGAAATTACTTTCAAATTGACAAGTGGAATCAGCAGGAGTATCTTCTATCAATGTCTGCGGACGGGGTAGATTTTTCAAAACGGTATACGTTTAGTTTGGACGTAGTGAATGCCGAGGACTTTGACGCCATTTGCCTGGACAAACAAACTAATCCTGATTCATACTTTGTCAAGAATGTAATTTGCACCAAGCCTACAGAAACCGGCCGAGTGACTATTTTCAATGACAAATTTATGGAAAGGAAAGGTGAGTTGAGAATAGAAACACCAATTCTAGGGGAAGATGGTTTGACTAGGTATTTGAAGGATAAATTTAGCATTATGATCAGACGACAACCCACCAACAAGTAATCCTTATAGGCAAATTCTGTGGAAACTGAGCACTGCGGAGGGGAGCCGAAGAAGACACCCTCGCTGAACTTACCCATTCATATAAGCAAAAAAGCCTCAACCGAATAAACGATCAAGACTTTCAAGTGTAGTTTTTTTAATCCAGTGCTATACAAAATACTATACTGAAAACAAAAAACGGCCTGTACTTATCATACAGACCGTTTTTGTGCGCACGAGAGGATTCGAACCTCCACACTACTTAAAGCACCAGCCCCTCAAGCTGGCGTGTCTACCAGTTTCACCACGTGCGCGGTTAACAGTCTGCAAAAGTACCTGACTTGCCTATTCCATGCAAATCCAATACGAACCTTTTGCATTTATTTTCTTTGGAATTACCATTAGGTCCCTATTCGTGCCTGCCTTGCCGGTAGACATGTCCCACGAACAGAACCAATATTACCCGTAAACTTTCTTTTCCGCTGCCAATAGCGTATTGTAAAGCAAAGAAGCTATTGTCATCGGTCCTACACCACCCGGCACAGGTGTGATTGCAGAGGCTACTTCAGCCACCTCGTCAAACTTCACATCTCCAACCAATCTGAAACCGGACTTCTTACTTGCATCTTCGATTCGATGGATTCCCACATCTATCACCACTGCCCCGGGTTTCACCATATCCGCAGTCACAAAATGAGGTTTACCCAAAGCCACGATAAGAATATCCGCAGTTTTCGCTATTTCCGGAAGATTGGCAGTACGACTATGCGTCAGCGTCACAGTAGCATTTCCGGGATAGCCATTTCTAGCCATCAAAATACTCATGGGACTTCCGACGATATGACTTCTTCCGATCACCACGCAATGCTTGCCTGAGGTCTCAATATTATATCTCTTAAGCAATTCTATAATGCCGTAGGGAGTAGCCGCCACATACGCCGGCCAATTCAACGCCATACGTCCTACATTAGCAGGAGTAAATCCATCCACATCCTTTTCAGGCTTGATTTTATCAGTTACTTTCTCTACTGAGATATGCTTAGGCAAAGGAAGCTGCACGATCAATCCATCGATGGACGGGTTCTCGTTGATATCAGCGACTACTTTCAGCAGTTCCTCCTCTGATATGTTCTCTTCCAATCTCACCAATGTAGACTCAAAACCACATTCCTCACAAGCCTTCACTTTTGCCCCTACGTAGGTCTGACTCGCTCCGTCATTTCCGACTAATATTGCTGCTAAATGAGGGGTTTTACCTCCTTCTACTTTGATTTCCGCTACACGGGCAGCAATTTCAGATTTGATTTGCGATGAGGTTAGTTTTCCGTCAATTAGAATGGACATTTCTGTTTTTGGTTTACGATTTCAGATTTACGATTTACGAGATCTTTAGGACCTCCAATCCTTAAATTATAAAAGACACCGAAATGCTATTTAAGTTTAAGAAGATCTTGCTGTTTTTATACTTGAAACAATAATTGCTACTATTTCATCTGCTTCTTTAATTAGTCGTGTTATTTCAGATGATAATTCCTGATTGGTGTTTATTTCATCTATCACTTCAAGAAAGAACTGACTTTCATCACCCTCCTCTTCAACTATTTTCAATTTATTTATAAAATCCGCTTTTGATTTTGCCCTTCCCACTGCCCTATAATTTGCAGCAACAGAACTGGAGCTTCTTATCAACTGATTTACATAACTATTGTATTCTCTAGAATGAGGTAATTTCGAACATAGTCGCCAAACATCTATGGCGAATTGCTTTGTTCTTTTTATCATTTCCTGTTTCATAAGACACCATTTATTTAGAATTAAATCCAGAAAACAAGCCTATAAAATTTGAGGGTCGAGGTACAATTAAATCTCGTAAATCGTACTTCTTAAATCGTAAATCAAATTAATCCAATTTCAGCACCGCCATAAATGCCTCCTGAGGCACCTCGACGTTTCCGACTTGTCTCATTCGCTTCTTGCCCTTTTTCTGCTTTTCAAGAAGCTTACGCTTACGGGAAATATCACCACCATAGCACTTTGCCAATACGTTTTTACGCAAAGCTTTCACAGTCTCTCTGGCAATGATTTTCTGACCAATTGCCGCTTGAATTGCGATTTCAAACATTTGACGCGGAACCAATTCTTTCAGTTTCTCACAAAGTCTTCTGCCCCAATCGTAGGCTTTATCTCTATGGACTACTGCCGATAAAGCATCGACCGGCTCTCCATTTAGCATCACATCAAGTCTCACCATATGTGATACTTCGTAGCCTTTCAGTTCATAATCCAAGGAAGCATAACCTCTGGAAATGGTTTTCAGCTTGTCAAAAAAGTCAAAAACGATCTCTGCCAATGGCATATCGAACGTAAGCTCCACGCGCTCAGAAGTCAGGTAAACCTGATTTTTGATCTGTCCACGCTTGTCCATACACAGGGTGATTACCGCGCCTACGTATTCTGCTGCGGTTATGATGGAAGCCTTCACATAAGGCTCCTCGATATGCTTCATCCGGGTGGGATCCGGCATGTCAGACGGGGCATTGATAATCTGATAGGTATCATTGGTCATCAGCGCTTTGAACTGAACGGACGGTACTGTGGTAATCACAGTCATATCAAATTCACGTTCCAAACGCTCCTGGATAATTTCCATGTGAAGCATTCCCAAAAATCCACAACGGAATCCAAACCCTAAGGCCATGGAAGTCTCAGGTTCCCAAACCAGCGAAGCATCGTTCAGCTGAAGCTTCTCCATGGAGTAGCGGAGTTCCTCATAGTCCGTAGTCTCGACGGGATAAATCCCTGCAAAAACCATCGGCTTTACGTTCTCAAAACCCTGGATGGCTTTGTCACAAGGTCTCTTGATGTGCGTGATCGTATCCCCCACTTTGATTTCCTTGGCAACTTTCACCCCCGAGATCAGGTAACCTACGTTACCGGCACTCATGGTTTGCTGTGGGATTTGGTTTAAACCCAAAATCCCTATTTCATCCGCCTCGTATTCCTTGCCTGTATTGACAAATTTGATTTTGTCCCCTTTGCTGAAGGTTCCGTTGAAAATTCTAAAAATAACCTCCACTCCACGGAAAGGATTGTAAACCGAATCAAAGATCATAGCTTGAAGTGGAGCTTCCGGATCGCCTGTAGGAGCCGGAATTCTGTTCACTACAGCTTTCAGTATATCATCGATACCGATACCTGTTTTGCCGGAGGCCAAAATAATATCTTCCCTATCACAACCGATCAAATCAATCACCTCATCGGCCACAGCTTCAGGATCAGCTCCGGGAAGGTCAATTTTATTCAATACCGGAATGATTTCCAGATCATGACCAAGAGCCAAATACAGATTGGAAATCGTCTGCGCTTCGATTCCCTGAGAAGCATCCACAATTAGTAATGCGCCTTCACAGGCAGCAATAGATCGTGAAACTTCGTAGGAAAAATCCACGTGACCGGGTGTATCAATCAGGTTGAGCGTATAAACCTCACCCTCATGTGTATATTTCATCTGGATCGCATGAGACTTGATCGTGATTCCACGCTCGCGCTCCAGATCCATATTATCCAATAATTGATTCTGCATATCACGGTCAGAGACCGTCTGGGTCTCCTGCAGTAACCTATCCGCCAATGTACTTTTCCCATGATCAATATGGGCTATGATACAGAAATTCCTTATTTTTTGCATATCCATTCTTGCTGCAAAAGTAGTAAAAAATAGCAGGATCATTTTCATTTTCGAGTCTTTCTTACACAATCAGTACAGGCTATCGCCAAACTTAAAAAGTGTTAAAACTGCAGGAGTCACTCCCATAACCAAAATTTGTACCTGTCTAAAATCTGTTCCGAAAATCACTTTCAAAAAGACAATTCGATTACTTTTTCTACACTTTTCGCAAAAAAATACACGTTTTATTATGTTTTCCACACAAATCCCCACCAAAATCCGCCATTTCTACTTATAGGATGGATTTTTTGGCCATGGTATGATTATTTCTACTAGGAGCTTAATATGATGTGATTATCCGCAATGATGCCAGTAGCCTCATTTTCTTTGGTATAATGGCAGGAAGACCCGCCACGGCGAGGCTGGCCGATGACAGAAGACCGAAGTGGCCTCGACGCTAGTGTTTTCCAAATCCTATAATGCTTTAGTCTCTTTTACTGGCAGAAAAGCGGATATACATATAATATAATAATGGATTTAGGAAGCCTATCAACCAATGAAATCGAGCCTGTCCGACGACAGGCGGGCATGTGGCCAATAGAAAACAATTATAAACACATGAAATCGAGCATAACGAATAACGTCACACAAAGGGATGATTATTCACCGAGCGAGATTCTCCCGATCCGCCGCGGCGGACGGGACAGGCTATCTGACCTTTTAAAACAAAATATAAACAGATGAAATCGAGCATGACTCAGAACGTCACACACCGGGATGATTATCAATCATGCGAGATTCCATCTGACCATAAAAAATCAATTATAAACAGATGAAATCGAGCATGACTAAAAAGCCACACACCGGGATGATTATAGCCCTTGCGAGATTCCATCTGACCTCTTAAAACAAAATATAAACAGATGAAATCGAGCATGTCTAAGGCGACACACAGAGGGATGATTATTCAACGTGCGAGATTCCATATGACCATTGAAAATCAAATTATAAACAGATGAAATATCACTACTTATTCCGGCCAAGCAGAAAAACTCTGTTCACGATTCTCACCTCCGTGACACTAAGCGCATTAGCTTTTGGGTGTAAAAAAGCTGAAGTTGAAGAAGAGGGAATCCCATTGCCTATCTTGACACTGAAGGAAGAATCAGCGGCTCTGGCATTTAATTATCTGGGATCTATAGAGGGGGTAGAAAACGTTCAGATCCGCCCCCAAGTGGAAGGCATCCTTGAGGCAATCTATGTAGATGAAGGGCAGTACGTCAAAAAAGGCGATCCTTTGTTTAAGATCAACAGCCAGCCATACATGGAAGATTTGAAAAATGCTCAGGCCAATGTAGAACTTGAAAAAGCAAGGCTTAAAAAGGCGCAGACTGAGATTAACAGGCTCCGTCCTCTCATTGATAACGAAGTGATCTCCGAAGTGAGAATGGAAACTACCTTAGCTGATTATGAAGTAGCCCAATCATCACTTGCAAAAGCCGAAGCAGCAGCTGCAAATATGCAGATCAACATGAATTTCACTACGATAAGTGCTCCCGTAGATGGCTTGATGGGAAGAATTCCGAAATCAATTGGCAATGTGGTTAAGAAAACAGATGATGCTCCTCTCACCACCCTTTCCAACGTGAGGGAAATTTATGTTTATTTTTCCATGAGTGAATCTGACTACCTCTATTATGAGCGAATGAAAAAGGATTCCACTTCCAAGCGAATGAACCCTGACGTTAAACTGGTATTGGCAGACGGAAGTATTTATGATAAAGTAGGTAAAATCGATGCCAATTCAGGCCAAATCAGTCGTTCAACAGGCTCCATTACTTTACGCGCACACTTTGACAATCCTGATACACTGCTAAGAACCGGAAATACGGGTAAAATCTTAATGGAACAGATCTATCCAAATGCAATTCTCATCCCGCAGTCCGCGACCACTACTATTCAAGATAAGCGATTTATTTTCTTGCTAAATGACGACAACACTGTAGCTCAACATGAAATCACTATTGAAGGAAGGTCTGGCACGAATTATATAGTCAGCGGAAATACGCTAAAACCCAACGATAGAATCGTTACAGCCGGTCTCGACAAGTTGAGCGAGGGAGTTTTGGTCAACCCCCTAGAACAAGGAAAATTACTTTCCGACAATTAGCCCTTAACAACCAATAGATCCAGCCCAATCCTTTAACCGGATTGGGGAAGGATTCTAATCAAATTCATTAACATATTAATTCTCTCCGATTTGGAGAGGGGTGGCTATCCTTTTGGGTAGTTGCCATTTTTTGTCAAGGTTAACCCTGATGAACGCATGATAAAAAACATAATTCAAAGACCTGTCCTAGCATTGGTAATCTCCATCCTCTTGGTTTTGGCAGGGGCTGCAAGTATTTCCAAACTTCCAGTTGAGAGATTTCCCGAAATCGCACCTCCAAGTGTTAGTGTTCAGGTCTACTATCCAGGTGCAAACGCAGAAACCGTAGCCAAGTCTGTACTTCTTCCACTGGAAGAAGCTATAAACGGTGCTGAAAACATGAGTTACATCAATTCTACAGCCACCAATTCCGGAAGAGGGAGATCAACGGTGTATTTTGAGCCCGGTACTGACCCAAATGTAGCTGCTGTAGAAATTCAAAACAGAATTTCCATGGTAATGGAGCAGATTCCTTCCGAAGTAAGGGAAGCAGGTATCGTGGTATTAAAGAGACTGAAGGGGTCTTTGATGACTATCAACATCTACAGTGAAAACGGCACCTATGATGAAACTTTTCTGAATGCATATACCCGTATTAAAATAACCAGAGAACTTAAAAGAGTCGGGGGAATCGCAGAAGCCTCTATCCTTAGATCGAGAGATTATGCGATGCGAATCTGGCTAAACCCTGAGAAACTTGCGCTCTATGGATTGACCCCGCGGGATGTCATGGATGAAGTAAGAGATCAAAGTTTTGAGGCTGCCCCTGGGAAATTTGGAGAAAATTCTGAAGAGGTATTTGAAATTGTTTTGAAGCATGGTGGACGTTTCAGCGAGCCTGAAGAATACGAAAACCTAATTATTAAATCAGAAGCCGATGGTTCTCAGCTCAGACTGAAAGACGTTGCAAGACTTGAATTTGGTGCTTCAAACTATGCCAGTGAAAACCGGTTGGACGGAAAAGCCGCGGTGACCATTGATATCGTACAGCAACAGGGAGCCAATGCGGTGGAAATAGATAAGGAAGTGCGTGCAATAATGGAAGAGCAGGCAAATTCATTTCCCGACGGGATTAAATACAACATCACCTATAGTGTACGGGACCAGATAGATGAATCCATGCACCACGTCCAGAAAACACTTCTCGAAGCATTTGTATTGGTCTTTTTGGTTGTTTTCATCTTTTTGCAGGATTTTCGAGCCACTATTATTACGGCGATATCCATACCTGTGTCCCTGATCGGTACATTTTTATTTCTTCAGTTGATTGGAGCCACTATGAATGTATTAAGTATGTTTTCCATTGTACTGGCCATCGGTATTGTGGTAGATGATGCTATCGTAGTGATCGAAGCTATCTATGAGAAAATCCACGATCATGGTATGAATGTCATAGATGCAGTAAATGCGGCTATGTCAGAAATCACAGGAGCTATCATTTCCATCACCGTTGTAATTGCCGCTGTATTTCTGCCGGCAGGATTTCTAGATGGCCCTGTGGGTGTTTTTTACAAAGAATTCGCCTTCACCATCATCTTTGCAGTGCTGATCTCCGCTGTAAATGCACTGACTCTAGTCCCTGTACTAAGCGCATTGATTTTGGACAGGAAGAAGAGTGAGGAAAAGGCTGACAAAAAAGGTTTTTTTGCCAGAACCGGCATATCCTCGAAATTCAATAAGTTCAAATCCTATCAAGCTAGAGGGCTAAAAAAGTTCGATACAGTTTTTGACAAATTTACCTTTCAATATATTCGATTGGTCAAATGGTCCATTGCACGTAAGTGGTGGACATTAGGAGGATTGATATTGGTCACTGCCTTCACCTTCTTTCTTGCATCCATCACCCCCAAGGGTTTTATCCCGACAGAGGATGATAATTTTCTTATTTTCTCCCTTACCATGCCTGAAGGATCTTCCCTTCACAGAACAAACCAATTGCTTAGAGCAGCTGATTCAATTTTACATAAAGAACCTGCTGTGGCAAGTGTTAACACAGTTTCCGGATACAACATAGTCGATGACTCTGAAAGTGCATCCACAGGACTTGGTTATATCAAATTAAAAGAAATTAGTGGCAGGGGCGATATATCCAATATCAAGGAAGTAGTCAAGCACCTAACAAAAAAACTGGAGGTATTAAACGAGGCCAAAGTCAACATGTATCCCCGTCCTACCGTTCAGGGTTTCGGTAATTTTGACGGTGTGCAGATCGTTCTTCAGGATTATTCTGACGGAGACCTTGCCGAGTTCGGAGTGCTGGTCAATGAATTTGTAGCAGAGCTGTCCAGACAAAAGCAAATCGAGGGAGCTTTTACTTCATACAACACGAATTTCCCCCAATTCAAACTGGATATAGATTATGAGAAAGCAAAAGCATTGGGGGTAAGTGTCAAGGACATGATGTTTACGATTCAATCCAACTTCGGTAGGACAAGAGTAGGTGATTTTAATAGATTCACCCGCCAATATATGGTGTACATGCAATCCGACATTGAGTATAGAGAAACGCCTGATGCCATTAATTCCATCATGATAAAGAACAACAAGGACGAAATGGTGCCTCTGAGCTCTTTCGTGAGACTGGAGCCTTCCTATGGCCCGGAGACGGTGTTCAGATATAATCTATACAATGCTGCCAGGATCAACATCACCCCGGCCAAAGGTTATAGTACGGGTGATGTGATGAATATGATAGATGAATTCAGTGAGCAGAAATTACCCGCCAACTTGGGGTTTGAATGGACAGGCATGAGCTTGGAAGAGAAGAAATCGGGTTCTGACACGACCATTATTTTCATCATCAGTATAATCCTTACCTATTTTATTTTGGCTGCCCAATACGAAAGCTTCTGGCTCCCTATGGCGGTAATATTGTCACTTCCTGCAGGGATACTGGGGATCTACGCCTCCATTAACCTTGTTGGAATAGACAATAACATCTATGTGCAAGTAGGGATGATCATGCTTATAGGACTACTGGCAAAAAACGGTATTCTAATAGTGGAATTTGTGGCGCAAAAACGAAGGGCAGGCTTACCTGTGCTGGAAGCTGTAATAGAGGCCTGTAAACTAAGGCTACGTCCAATAATGATGACTTCCTTTGCATTTACTGCAGGACTTATCCCCTTGATGTTCTCAGTGGGCTCCTCAGCGGAAGGAACCAAATCAGTAAGTATAGGTACTGCAGGAGGAATGATTTTTGGAATTTCTCTAGGGCTTATTTTCATCCCTGTACTTGCCTTTGTCTTCCAACAATTGCAAGACCGCTTATCCCTGACCGTAAGTAAAAGAGTAGAGACAACAGAAACGAACAATGAATCATACTAAGAGACTACTACCCATTTTCATTATGCTTCTGGCAGCGGTAAGTTGCAAAGTCGGAGAAAATTATACCAGACCCGACCTTGATTTACCGGAAGAATATTACGGAGGCGAAAAGCTACAAGACAGTGTGTTTGTAGGCGAAAATGAAATCGCTACGATCAATTGGAAAGAATTCTTCAAGGATTCCACGCTAAATGCTCTGATTGACGCTGCTCTGGCAGGAAACTTTGATATGCAAAAAGTATCCAAGCAGATCGAAATAGCGAACGAGGGCTTTCTACAGTCAAAGGCTAACTTCCTCCCAAGCTTGGGAGCAAATCCTGCAGAATTCAGAAGAGAATATTTTGGGGGTAATTTTAATAATTACGGATCTAATCGTTCTAGAAGAAATCATGGTGAAAATATCCCCAAGACATTTTATACAGAAAACCTGGTATATGCTGTTTCTCTGCAGTCTAGTTGGGAAATAGACATCTGGGGAAAGCTGAGATGGCAAAAAGACGCTGCGCTCGCAGAATATATGCAAAGCCGGGAATTTAAGAAAGCAGTGCAAACTGCTTTGGTAGCTGAGATTGCCTCGACCTATTTTAATATCCTCATGCTCAAGTCACAGATGACAGTAGCGAAGCGTAATTATGACCTAAGCTTAAATACGCTAAAAGTTGTAAATCTTCAATACGAGGCAGGTGAAAACACGGCATTGGCAATTCAGCAAACTGAATCTCAAATGCTGCGTGCAAAGTCTCTGATTCCCCAGCTGGAGAAAGCATATGCCATTCAGGAAAACAAACTCAACAATCTGCTTGGCAGATCCCCACAGGAGATTGAATACAAAGGAGTGTTAGATCAGTTGGCACTGGACAGCTCGTATAGTACCGGAGTACCTTTGGAACTGATCCAAAACCGTCCTGATGTCGCTGCATCGGAGCTTGATCTCGTTGCAAGCAATGCCCGGGTAGGTATCAACAAGGCTATGAGATACCCTTCCCTAAGCATCAATGCTTCAACAGGGCTAAATTCCATGAGCTTCAGTAATGTCTTTGACCCGCTCGGCTCAGGATTTGCCATGATAAATGGTGCTCTTTTTCAACCGATTTTTCAAAACAGAAAACTTAAAACCAGGCATAGAATTGCTATTAAGGAAAGGGAAATCGCTGAAATTGACTTTAAGGAAAAAGTAACTCTCGCTGTCACTGAAGTATCCAGTGCGCTGGTGAGCATAGAAAAACTGGAGGAAGAATATACCATCGCCCAAGAACGCATGAGAGTGACTACCAAAGGTATGGCTAATGCTTTCCTGCTATTTGAAAGTGGATTTGCCAACTACCTTGAAATCATTAATGCCCAAGAAGATGCATTGCAAAACCAGCTGGAAGTGGTGCAGTTAAAGATGCAACTGATTCTTGCCAAAGTAGAGCTTTATAGAAGTTTGGGAGGCGGATGGACCGCTGAAGAACAGGAAGCAGTTGATTGATATCTTCTGAATCAGGAAAATAATCTCAACTTTGCTCCTTCAAACCCCAACACGATGCAGTCAGTAGCCGAAAACAAGAAGTCCCAAAATATAGCAGAATACATTATCTACATGTACCAAATGGAGGATTTGATCCGGTCTTATCAAGGGAATGCAGATGAAATCAAAACCTTCGTAGTAGAAAAGTATCCCGTCTCGGAGGATGAAAAAAAAGAGATAGCAGATTGGTACTTGACACTTCTGGACCAAATGAAAACTCAGGACATCTTGGAGCAAGGGCATCTGGATGAGTTGAACAAACTCGTAGGGGAATTGGCACAACTCCACTGGAGACTCCTGAAAACTGACTTTACCTACTTTGAAGTTTTCGGAAAAGCCAAACCATTTATTTTGGAAGCAGTGACGCAGGCTGAAGGACTAGTTCTGGGCAGCGAAATCCAAATCTGCCTGAATGGAGTTTATGGCTTATTGCTTTGCCGACTGCTGGGAAAGAAGGTCTCCGATGAGCAATCGAAAGCGGCAGATGCTTATGGAGATATTCTCAGCACGCTGAGCTATCATTACCGGGTCAGGAATTCTATTTCTAAAAATTGAGCAGAAATAAGATTGCAAAATTACAAAATTTGAAGATTGTTACCTAGAATTTTAATGGTGCATTTAGAAAGAAGTCCCCCTTTTTAAGGATTGGATCATGCTTAGTGATCGCCTACCAATGATTTGTGAATTCACGATTTAGAATTTTTCAATCTTTCAATCAGCAAGGAACTCCCAAACACTTCTGTACCCTTCATGCTTCTCAAAATACTGAAGCAACTTATCGAAAAAGGGATGCTGCCCCAGTGTACTGCTATCCCCGATCAAAACCAATTTTCGTTTTGCTCTGGTTAGCGCAACATTCATTCTGCGCACATCTGAAAGAAAGCCAATCTCCCCTTTCTCATTGGAGCGGGTAAGGGAAATCATCATCAGATCCCGCTCCTGACCTTGGAAACCATCCACTGTATCTATCGTAATCAGTTCTTTAACGGCATGCAGATTAGGGTAATCTTCCGAGTCAAAAATCAAGCTACGCAATCTACGTACCTGCGCACCGTAAGGAGCTATCAAACCAATGCTCCACTCTTTTTCGAGAAAATCAGCGACACCAATTCTTCCCACCAGCTCATTTAGATAGCTAGCCGCAAAAAGGGCTTCCTCAGGATTAAATGTACTCAGACTCTCCGGCTCCTGCTGATCCGAATATCCCGCTCCGGCGGTATCGATCCATTCTATGAAGGTTTCGTCTTCAGAAAACACATGAGCTTTTGTGCTTTCATCGGCAATCAATCTTCCCTGATAAAACTGCTCATTCGAAAAGCCCATAATCACTTCGGGCATTCTGTATTGCACCTGTAGCATCTGTGTCGCTTGTGATTTTCCGGAAATCACTTTCTCAAAAAGCGTCTCGGCAAGTCCATCTTTTGCTGCTTGATAGGACTTGATCGTGGGCGGAAGCTGACAATGATCACCGGCAAACACTACCTTCTTGGCCTTCAGGATCGGAATCCAAGTTGCTGCCTCCAATCCCTGCGCAGCTTCATCTATAAATACCACATCAAACTCCATCCCTTTTAGGCTATAAGAGGAAGCGCCCACAAGTGTGCTTGCAAATATTTTAGTCTTCTGAAAGATATCGTACTGAATGTATTCCTCAAGCGATTTGGAAGCTTCCCGTAGTCGGGAAACCTCTCCGTACATCAGCTTCCGCTGTGCCCGCTCCTCATGCCCAAAGCTGCGTTTGTATTGCTTGGCCAGTTTCAGGTATTGATCTGTTTCTTTACGGAGCTTTTTAAGATCCCTATAGCTGGAATGAAAAGCCGTTTTAGCATCAAGTGTCTGATTTAGGATTTTCTCCTCTACACGCGCAGGATGACCTAAGCGCAGAGTTTCTATTCCCCGATCGATCAGTTTCTCCACGAGCAAATCCACGGCAGCATTACTTGGTGCACACACCAGAATCGATTCTCCGGCGATCACGGAATCTTGGATCGCCTCGATCAGTGTAGTCGTCTTTCCGGTTCCGGGAGGCCCATGTACCACAGCTACGTCCTTGGCATTTGCGATCAGTTCACAGGCTTGGTTTTGTGAAAAATTGAGGTTGTACTTTGGTGCAATGTGCTTATCAAAAAAACGTGGAGCTTTCTCACCCAGCAAAATATCCTTCAATTCTTCCAATCGCCCGTTTTCTGATGAAATCACTTTCTTCATCGCAAACTCCATTTCTCTATAGCTAGCCTCATCGAAGAGCAAATCCACCCCCAGCTTACTTCCGTGCATCCACTCAGGCAACTCATCGGCCTGCAAAGTTACTGTCATGGTGTTTTGCCTTACAAAATTGACCACACCATTAACCCGGTCTTCCGCAGCATTATAAGACTCATGGGTGCTGAAAAATGTGACAGATTTACCGGAATTAAAAGCTGAAGCATGAGTAGAGTCTAGCCGCTCCACCTCCACCAATAGCCGCTCGCCCATCCCAATTTTACTTTTTTTCAGATGAACCGGATGCCAGGTAATTCCTTCTTTTTTCTTCTCTGCGAGTGAGGAATTCAAAAATTTCTGCTTGTATTGGGCGAGATCTTCCTGCCATTCTATCCTCAGCAGTTTCAGTCCTTTAGTTAATTCTTCCGTGATATTGGGCATCAATCCGTATTTTAGACGAAACTAATAAAAACATCACGAGTTTCTTCTATCACCACCGCTAATGAACTACCTAGCCCACGCTTATCTATCATTTGGTCAGGATGAAGTTCTTGTGGGTAACTTCATCGGGGATTTTGTAAAAGGAAAGATGATAAATACCTTTCCGCAAGAAGTCCAGAATGGGATTATGCTACATCGGGCAATAGACAAATTTACGGACACACATCCGCTGGTTCACGCAGGACAGAGTTATTTAAGACCGAAATTCGGACATTATGCCACGGTGATCACGGATATTTTCTTTGACTACTACCTTGCGAGAAACTGGGAGGCTTATTCCAAAATCCCTCTGGAAGAATTTATCCAAAACACCTATTTCACCCTAAACCGTTACCATCATCTTTTTCCCGATCGCTTTGCAAGCATGTTTCACTGGATGAAGCAAGACAATTGGCTGATGAAGTATGGGGAGATTGACGGGATCAGAGAAACGCTCACAGGTATGTCCCGCAGAACCCGCTTCGAATCCAAAATGGAAATGGCACATCTTTCCTTACTTGAGAAAGACGCAGAATTTCAAGTGATATTCTTCGCTTTTTTCAAGGATTTGGAGACTTTTGCACGAGTGAAAATAATAGAACTCCGAAATCCCCATGCTGGTCATTAAACCAAAAGTATCCACGTACATTTCATTAAGTCTAGTACTACTCATCCTGATTTCGGGTTTGGTGTATATCCTTAGGGATTTTACCTACATAGGAAGCTTTGGGATCTGGTTTTATCTGATTGCCTGCACGCTGATCACACTGGTAATTCTGATGCTTCTGGTGAAAATGCTGGCAGGCTTTCGGTTTATTACTGCAGGAAGGGATCAGATCATTGTCAAATTACCCTTGAGAGGCTATTCCAAAACTTATCCGGTCTCGCAAATTCTTGCCTGGGAAGAGGAAATCATACTTGCGAATAAAAAAGAATTCCGTCAGGTGACTATAGCTTTCTCGGATAGACAATCCATCTCTGTATCCAATCATGAACATGAAGCCTACAAAGACTTAATTGCCTATTTGACCAAGAAAGCTGGGAAGCAAAAGGTGAAAAGCAAAAAAGCCTGAGATCAATCTCAGGCTTCTGTTTTATTTTCTGGTTCGAAAATTTGCATCGTATAGATCCACGCTTTCTTGAATGATTCGCATCGCATCTTCTTTGCCCAGGAAGTCTTCTACTTTCACTTCCTTGTTCTCGAGCTTTTTATAATCTTCAAAGAATCTGTGAACCTCTTTCATCAAATGTGGAGGAAGATCATCGATATCATTGATGTAATTTACAGACTGATCGCCGGCAGCTACGGCTATTATTTTATCATCTGCCTCTCCACCATCGATCATCCGCATCACACCGATCACTTTGGCTTCTACCAGACACATGGAAGGAATGTCTATTTGAGAAATAATCAGAATATCCAAAGGATCATGATCCTCGCAGAAGGTCTGTGGAATAAATCCATAATTTGCAGGATAATGCACCGCAGAGAAGAGCACACGGTCCAGCATAAGCATCCCTGTTTTCTTGTCCAGTTCGTACTTTCCTTTACTGCCCTTAGGTATTTCAATTACACCTGTTACGAATTCAGGGGCATTTTTCCCAATGTTGACGTCATGCCAGGGATTAATCATAATATCGTGAATTAGTTGATAAAAAGTGAGGCTTCTCACAAAGCTCGTGCAAAGATACAGTTTAGAGCGAAATTGCCCACAAACCGTCCATTATTTCATGTTTGGCAAGGTAACTTTGAAAGTGGTCTTTTCTCCGAACACAGAATCCAAATCTATTTTCCCTCCCATTTGCTCCACTGCCTCCTTCACCATATAGAGCCCTAGGCCTGTCCCTACATTCTTCTGGGTGGCCCGGGAAAACAGATTAAAGACCTCTGGATGATGTTTTTCTTCTATCCCTATACCATTATCTTCCAAGACAATTGTAGCCTCAGTCTCTCCAACTACAATAGTCAGGGTTATCCTTTTTTCACTATCCCCCGATTTCTGGAATTGAACTGAATTGCTAAAGAGATTATTTATGATTACCCGAATTTTGGCATCATCGGAGTAGAAAGCATATTCTTGGTTGATCTGTATCGCCACATTGATATGAGCGATGTCAATCTTAGCCTTATAGGCACTTAATTCCTGATCGACGACGTCCTTAAAATTGATTTCGGATATTTTATTGTCAATTTTGGTGGATCTATAGAAGTCGAGCATTTTATAGATAAAATCATCCAGCTTGCCTGTAGCACTGTCTATCATGTCAAAATACTCCATCGCCTCAGGGTCCTTAAGTTCCATTTTGGCCAGTTTTGAGACTCCTGAAATACTCATCAAAGGCCCTCTCAATTCATGAGACAAACTGTAAACAAACTGGTTCATTTCAGAATGGAGTTTTTTGAGTTTCTGGTTCTTATCCTTCAATTCACGCCGCATAAAGTATATATCTGCAGCATTCTTAATTGAGTTTTTGATCTGCTCTATATTCCAAGGCTTATCTATAAATCTATATACTTCCCCCTTGTTGATTGCATCTATCACGGATGCTATATCCGAATATCCAGTAAGCAAAATACGTATAGGATCCGGATTGAACTTGACCAGTTCCTCAAAAAACTCCGTGCCTGTCATTCCTGGCATTCTCTGATCAGCTATCACCACATGCACCTCTTCCTCTCTGGCAATCCTCAATCCTTCGTCAGCATCTATGGCCGTAAAAATCTTAAAATCCCTTCTTAATGTAGCTCTGAAAGACTTTAAATTATTGTCTTCATCATCAATATAGAGGACGTGAATTTTATCATTCATAGCGTTGCATACTTTGATAAATAGGAAGTGTGATTTTAAATGTAGTTCCCTGGCCCTCTTCCGTGATTACTTCCAGTGTTCCTTTGTGGCTTTCAATAATAGAATAAACTATTGAAAGCCCCAAACCTGTTCCTTTACCAACAGCTTTTGTTGTGAAAAAAGGCTCAAAAATTCTTTGTTTTACATGTTCGGGCATACCGGGGCCATTGTCCATGATCTCAATAGTAACCATATCCTTCAATGCTCTTGTCCGAAGTTCGATTATGGGATCCACAACAGTATCAATATGATCAGCCAAGGCGTGTACGGCATTATTTATAATATTCATAAACACCTGATTGATCTTACCTGCCAAACACTCCACCAAGGGCAACTCTGCAAAATCCCGAATAATCCGAACTTTGGTAGGCATGGTACTATTAAGCAAAATTAGTGTGCTGTTTAGTCCGTCATGAAGATCCACTTTCTTCATATCCTGCTCATCTACCCGCGAAAACAGTCTGAGTCCCTTTACAATTTCTACAGTCCTCTTTGCCCCATCATCCATTCCCTTAAGCAATTGATCCACTTCCGTCAGCACATACTCAAGTTCCAGGTCTTCCTCCAGTTGTTTTGCTTCCTTTAGAGACTTCGGGGTAAATTCTTTTTCACCGGTTGATCTATAAAATGCGACCACTTCCATAATATCCTTGATGTCCCGTTTCAGCGGCATGACATTAGAACTCACAAAGTTGATCGGATTATTGATTTCATGGGCAATACCGGCTGTCAGCTGCCCAAGAGACGCCATCTTTTCCTGATTGACAAGTTGGCTCTGTGTATTCTGCAGATTGCGCAGCGCTTGTTCCAATTCGTCAGTTCGGATTCTCACCTTTGCCTCAAGCATTGCATTCTGCTCCCGAACCAACTGCTCATTTTCTGCAAGGGCTTTCAGTCGTTCGGCATGCTCCTTTTCATTTTCCTTTTTAAGTATATTGATCTTGTCCGCCAAGGCTAAAGAAAGCAAGATAGCCTCCAATGCAGTTCCTATGAGCATAGGTAAATTAGCATAAAAACCCAAATTAAAGTAGCCTTGGGTCTGTAGGATATAGAAAACGATCCCCAACAAGAAGAAGCTCCAGGCAATCAGAAAATATGAAGCAGAACGAATCTTCTTTCGCACCAATAATATCGCAATAGAGAAAAATATTATAACGACCAGAAAACCATTTATATCCGTAATCCGATAGCTTAAACTGACAGCTCCCAAGAGCCTTAACACAAAAGCAGTTAGATAAGAAGTCCATAACAGTTTCAATATCCAGTCAAAAAAAGGCAATCGCTCCTTAGTACTTAAAAAGTTACGTACAAACGGAATGGCAAACACACTTGCTATGGAAGTAAATCCTATGATACTAATCTCATAAAGGAGTGGATTCTGATAGAGAAAATACCAATAGGAGTGCCCGGAAAGTGAAAGTTGGGCTAATGCTATAAACAGCACATACATACTGTAGTATAAGTACAAGACATCCAAGACGGAAAAATACAGGAATAGATTGTAAAAAAACAAGGCGAGCATAATACCTATATAGATATTAATAAAAACGGTCCTCTTATTGAGACTTGAATGAAAGTTGCTTTCCGAAGTAAGCAATCCGGTAAACCGGATAGGTTCGGAAGCACTTATCCTTAATATCACATATGGCAACCAATTTTCTGAATTCTGAATTTCAAAAGTAGGATTTGGATTGCCAAAGTCATTAGAATTCACAAATTCGGTCCCCTCCTGCGCACAGAAAACCAAAACTCCTTCCGAATTGACTCTGTATAACTCAACACTTCTGAATGACGGATTATTAATTTCAAGGAAATACAAGCCCGCTGTACCCATTAAATTAGAACTTAAATCCAATCCAATATACACCGTATCATTTTGCACTCCTAAATCAACAATACCGTACTCCTTAAACTCTAGTTTATCATATTCCTGATTCCAATTATAATCACCTTTGATCTTATCTTCGAAAACAAAATAATGGTCTACCTGATGAACTTCATTGTTGCCAAATATGCCCAAGTACTTAGACAGCGGTAGAATGATGATAAAAAATATAACAATGGCAATGAGGAAACTAGCGATATTTGACTTCTTCATTGGTCGGCAGAATTCTTATTTGCGATTAAATCAAACCTAACCATCATATCTCCTTTGGGGCCTGTTTCCAATTTTTGGTGAACCACGTTATTTCTAAGCTGGAAAATAAATTCTCTTTCAGAACTATCCGCAGTTGGCAAATTTGTAATATCTTCTATGGCCAGTACTGTAGCAATCAATCCTTCTTTTGGATAATAAAAAGTACCTTTATCCCCCAGCGTCTCTATCACTTCATAACCGACTTTTTTTGATATACGTACTGTAGCGGGTGAACACAAAGCCAATATTTTTTTTAGATTGAATTGCGAGGCAATGGCAACCCCCACTTTCACCAAATATATGCTTCCTATCCCATATCCTGCTACTTCCTTACTATTCCATAAACCACAGTACTCAGCAACTTCCAATTCCCCGAACTGACTCATATAATCAATTATACGAGGTTCCACTTCCGAAATCGCATCTTCTAAGGGTAGAGGATATCCCTCACTTCTAAGCTGAACACGACCGCCCCCCAAAACCCTAAAATCATCCATGGATTCAAATAGGATCAGGTACGTATTTGGATTGTCTATCCATGATCTGTCTGCCGAGGTAACCTTAGTGACTCCATAAGATTCAAGAACTTTTAAATGTCCCTCAATATACTTTTCTGTAGCCTCAGCGTCCTCAGTAACTCTTATTACTCTTACCCTAACTTCCATGGCTAAAATTTGCGATCTTTTCTAAGTCTACATAATATCTATCGGAGTGAATTTCTTTCCCAAGAAGAATCATTCTGGAGTAATATCCGCAAGCCCCTCCTCCCAATATTACTGAAGAAGCTAGCTGTGGCCAAGAAGTTATTGTTTTTCCAATTTCCTGAATACTTTGCTGAGCTCCTGAGGACAGTTTATTAAAATCCAAAAGAGCCATTAAAATCTCCGGATACTGATTTGAGATTTCAGCAACAAGGCCGGACTCGTCACCAAACTCCCGTAGCAATCCATGAAGGATGGGGCGCTCCGGTTCTCTGTCAAATCTCTCTATGTCAATCATTCCCCTATCGCTGGTATCCATCAGCACCGGAATCCCCAGTTTCTTTGCTTTGATTCTACTCTTGATTTTCACTTCCAAGCTGTCACACTCTTCTATTAATAAATCCAAATCACCTCCCTTTGTGAAAAAATCATGAATATTGTCATCCTGAACACCCTCACTATAAAGAACTACGTTCAGATAAGGGTCTATTTCGGCTATTTCACGTGCTGCAATTACCGACTTCTTTACTCCCAAATTATGAACTCCTGTGCGAATCCTATTCAGATTGCTAAGTTCCAGCGTATCGAAATCTGCCAATCGAAGTTCTCCACATCCCCTTTCCAAAGCTAACGTTAACGCTACACTCTGTCCCACCGAAAGCCCTATTATTCCGATTTTTTTGCCTGCTAACTCTCTTTGCTCTTCTTCGGTGATTACATATTTGTTTCTGACCGTCCTTACCGTCACAAACTCTTCCTCAGGAAGCATGTGAACGAGGCAATGTCGCCAAGGATAATACACCCAATTACCAAAATCCGAAATAGATTGGCTTCCAAAAAAATCTGTAATTGCCTCATCCAGTTCAAGTGGGGGATATTTCTTTTGAGGGTTTCTGAGTTTGATTAAATCACCTACCTGCGACCTAATCTCATCATGAATAAGTAATGTGGTGTCATTTTTCAGCTCTTGTATGACACTGTTCGACACCTCATCTGAAGCACTTAATATCAACGGCTTATACACTTCTTTAGTAGAAGCATCCATTAGTTTTGACATTGAAATATACCTAAAAAGGCTTTGATATGGAGTGAGTAATAAATCACTAAAGTGCAATAAATCAGTTAATGATAAATGAATAATTTTCTTTTATTTTCTTCTACCTAGGCCCCAAAGTCACCGGTCATTTTTTTTATTCTGAATTTCAGTGACTTAACAGGACAGCTCTTCAGAACTTTAAATAGACATAAGAGCCGTCTAACTGTAGGATCTGAAGTTAGAATTGCCCAAAATTAACGGATCAAACCCTATCCATAGGGTTTCTCAAGAATTTTAACAGTGAAATGGGTAAGAAAAAAAAAGACTATTTTGAAAATGCAATAAGTAATCGTGTAGAATTGAAGTTTTTTTTTTAGACTTTTGTATTATGGAAAGTAAGCCTGCAGAAAAAATACGAATTCTTTATGTAGATGATGAGGACAACAATCTTCAGGCATTTAAGGCAACTTTCAGAAGAGATTATAAAATTTTTCTCGCAATCAATGCGAAAGACGGACGAGAGATCCTCGATCAGGAGGAAATGGATATCATCATTACCGATCAAAGAATGCCTGAGGAGTCCGGTGTGGAATTTCTGGAATCCATCATCCCAATCCATCCTAACCCAATAAGAATTCTACTCACAGGATATACAGACATTCAGGCAGTCATTGACGCAATCAATAAAGGACAGGTTTATCACTACCTGACAAAACCCTGGGAAGAAGACTATTTACGTACAGTCATCAAAAATGCTTATGAAATCCTCCAGCTTCGCCGTGAAAACGAGAAACTGACCAAAGCGCTGATCAAATCCAATGATCAGTTGGAATTTCTACTTCGTCAAAATTTACTCTCCTAGTACCATCAGTATCTTGCAGCTAGCAACAGCTGCAACTCCTTATGACTGATGCCAAATTTCCTACCCAAATAGGCATTGGTCAGGCTTCCCCGATAAGTATAAACTCCCCGCAAAAACCATTTGTAGTTAAATATCATTTCTTCAGCACCTCCCAAATCAGCCATTTGAAGAATAATAGGAGTAAAAATATTGCTTAGAGAATAAGAGGCCGTTCGTGCTACGCGTGAAGCAATGTTAGGCACACAATAATGGGTAATATCATGGATTTGGTATACAGGATCTTCGTGTGAAGTCATTCTTCCTGTCTCTATACACCCCCCTTGATCGATGGCCACATCGATAATGATACTTCCATGCATCATATTGGCGACCATCTCCTCAGATACTACAATTTTGTTTCTGCCCTTCTCTGCCCGCAAGGCTCCGATCACTACATCTGCTTCGGAAAGTGCCTGATTCAAGCTGAAATTATCAATTGTAGAGGTGTATATCTGCTGCCCAAGCAGCTGCTTTAGTCTTCTGAGTTTATATATATGATTATCAAAAACCTTAATATTAGCTCCTAAGCCCAAGGCTGTTCTAGCTGCATACTCTGCAACAGTCCCTGCTCCGATTATGACCACTTGAGTTGGTGGTACTCCTGTGACTCCTCCCATGATCAGTCCCTTACCGTTATTTTCGCTGGAAAGATATTCTGCGGCAATAAGCATTACGGTACTGCCGGCTATCTCTGACATCGCCCTCACTACAGGCATCCCCCCTACCTTATCTTCCAGATATTCAAACGCTACCGCGGTGATTTTCTTCTGGTTTAGTGTCTGGATAAACTCCTGACTTTGCCGCTCGAGCTGCAATGCTGATATCAAGCAGCTGCCCATACTCATATAGCTCAGCTCCTCTTCTGTGGGCGGATCAATTTTAAGCACCACCCCGGATTCAAATACCTCTTTCTTCGAATTTGTGACTTTTGCACCGGCATCCGAAAAATCCTGATCCGAAAACTTGGATTGCAAGCCGGCCCCCGCCTCCACGACTACACTAATCCCGTTGTTTGAAAGCAAACCAACGGACTCAGGCGTGATCACTACTCTCTTCTCCTGATCAGAAGCCTCCTTGGGTAAGCCAATTACCAAAGATTGGCCTTTCTTTCTAACCTTGGCAGGCGATTCTTTTGGTATAAGTCCCACAGCAGTTAATTGATCAATTTCAGCTGGCATCTTGGATATGTTGTAGGTTCAAGGTTCGTTTTGTTTCGGAATCATTACTGATCCGAATGAGGAAAAACTTCTCAGGCAAAAAGGATGCAATTTTCTCAGCCCATTCAAGCCAGCAATAATTTCCGCTATAAAAATACTCTTCTATTCCGATATCCAAGGCTTCTGCGGGATCATCCATCCTATAAAAATCAAAGTGGTAAATAATCTCACCACTTGGATTTTCATAATGATTCACGATCCCAAACGTGGGACTGCTTACTTGATCGGTAACTTCAAAAGCTTTGGACAAAGCCTTAACCAGAGTGGTTTTACCCGCCCCCATTTCGCCTTGAAACACCCAAACTTTCTCGTCAGCAGCCGCTTCTATTACAGCATGTGCGGCCTTTTCAATCTCATCTAGCTCGTATGTGAACTGGGTCAACTGCTCAATTATTTTGGTGACAAATGAACGATAGGTATGATCATTTCTTCCAAAGATACACCTCCGTGCTGAAAAGTGTCTTTATAAAAGTTCACATAATAATTGTAATTATTGGGGTACGCAAAGAAATAATCCTCCACAGCAAAAACATACGTGGAAGAAACATTCAACCTCGGCAACTTCGCATCTTCAGGTTTTTTGATTTCAAACACCTTACCCTGCTCAAAATTCAGGTTTTTCCCCTGCTTGTACCTCAGATTGGTAGTTACATTCTTATCTCCGATGATTCTATACGGCTTGTTCACCCGCTTAGTGCCATGATCAGTAGTGATGATCACCTCAGATCCTGCATCATGGATTTTTTTAAGCAGTTCAAACAAAGAAGAATGCTCAAACCAACTGGTAGTCAGCGACCTATAGGCAGATTCATTTGGAGCTAATTCCCTGATCATTTTCATGTCCGTCCTAGCGTGTGAAACCATATCCACAAAATTATAGACCAGCACATTGAGATCGTTTTGAAGAAAAGTATGGAACTGCTCCAAAACGGCTTTTCCCTGATGAGCTTGAATAATTTTGTTGTAGCTGGATTTGATGGATAGTCTGTTTTTTTCCAAGTTGATCTTCAGCCACTCTTCCTCGAAATTATTTTTCCCCTCATCCGAATCTTCATCCTCCCAGAAGTTGGGATAAAACCTCGCCATATCCATAGGCATCATTCCGCTAAAAAGCGCATTTCTAGCGAAAGCTGTGGTGGTAGGCAAGATGCTATAATAAGTATCCTTGTCCTTCAGATTAAAATAAGGAGCAATGATTGACTCTATATCTTCCCACTGATCCAGTCTGAAATTATCGATTACTATGAAGAAAAGAGGCTTCTTCTCTTTGAGTTGGGGAAAAACCTTCTTCTTCATCACATGATGGGAAAGCAGAGGTTTGGTCTGATTTTTCTCCTCCATCCAGTCCAGATAGTTATCTTTTATGAATCGGGAAAAATTGGCATTGGCTTCAATTTTCTGAGACTCCAATACGGGAAGCATGTTCTTATTTTCCGTATCGTCAATTTGCATTTCCCAATAGGTCAACTTGCGGTAAATATCGGCCCAATCCTGATGGTCTTCAGCATCGCCGAAAGCCATACTGATGTTCATGAAATCTTGCTGATAGCTTTGAGTCGTGCGTTCGTCGATCAATTGCTTGTTTTGAAGAAGCTTTTTCACCGAAAGCAAAATCTGGTTTGGGTTGATCGGCTTGATCAGATAATCCGCAATCTTCCCGCCAATCGCATCGTCCATGATGTGCTCTTCCTCACTTTTGGTGATCATTACTACAGGGACTTGAGGTTTCATTTGCTTGATTTGCTGGAGTGTTTCCAGACCTGTCATCCCAGGCATCATTTCATCAAGGAAGATTACATCAAAGTTTTTTTGCTCTACCTCTTCGATAGCGTCCACGCCGGAATTGACCGTAGTGATCGCATACCCCTTCTGTTCGAGAAAAAGAATATGTGGTTTGAGCAGGTCGATTTCATCGTCCGCCCAGAGTATGTTGAATTTTTGAGACATTTTAGATTCCGTTTCTTTTAAAATTATAATTACTTTTGAGTCAAACAAAAAAGGCCTCCTTGAAAAGCCAAAAGATACTAAACGACCCGGTGTACGGATTTATCACGATCCCAAGCGAGTTGATTTTTACGATTATTGACCATCCTTATTTCCAACGTTTGCGGAGAATAAAACAACTGGGATTGACTGATTTTGTCTATCCCGGAGCTCTCCATACCCGATTTCATCATGCGATTGGGGCAATGCACCTGATGAGCATTACGCTAGACAATCTACGAATAAAAGGCACTGAAATCACAGACGGGGAATACGAAGCGGCACTAATCGCTATTCTTTTGCATGACATTGGACATGGACCTTTTTCACATGCCTTAGAATATAGCTTACTCAAGGGCATACCCCATGAGGAACTTTCTCTTCTTACTATAGAACTCCTCAATCAGGAGTTTGGTGGCAAACTTGACCTTACTTTAAGAATATTTAAGAATCAATACGAACGGAAATTCTTTTACCAACTAGTATCCAGTCAGTTAGATATTGACAGATTGGATTACCTGCAGCGCGACTGCTTTTTCACAGGAGTATCAGAAGGCACTATCGGAGCAGACCGCATTATCAAGATGATGGATGTGAAAAATGATCAAGTGGTCATTGAAGAAAAAGGAATTTACTCTATTGAAAATTTCCTGAGTGCACGTCGATTGATGTATTGGCAAGTATATCTGCATAAAACTACCGTCAGTGCTGAGAAAATGCTTATCAAGCTAATCCAGCGCGCGAGATTTCTACGTCAGTCAGGTGTCCGCTTGACAATCACGGAAGAATTTGATTTCTTTTTGAACCAGAACGTAACTTTGGCGGACTTTCGAACTAATCCCGAATATTTACGATTGTTCCTCGAAATGGATGATTTGGATATTTGGGGGGCAGTGAAACTGTGGAAAAACCACCCGGATTATGTACTGAGAAATATTTCCCGAATGTTTTTGACCCGCAATCTCTTCAAGATCAATTTGACTACGGAGCCTTTTTCTGCGGATGAAATCGCACGGATGAAAGTAAAAACTATAGATAAACTTAAAATCCCTACAGAAGACCTTGATTATTTCTTTTCTCACGGAGCAGTAAGTAACTATGGATACCTTACCAAAGACAGAATTAATATTTTGACAAAAAAGGGAAAGGTAATTGATGTAGCTCAGGCGGCGGATCTGCCAAACATAAAGGTCATGAGTAAAATCGTGGAGAAACATTACATATGTATGGCTAAAAGCCTAAATTTAAATCATTAACTCCATTTATATTGTTTATGGAATTCACCCTCGGACAAATTGCTGCAATCCTACAGGGAAAAGTAGAAGGCGACGAAAACCAAAAAGTAACCCGACTGGACAAAATCCAAGAAGGCAAGCAAGGAGGCATAAGTTTTTTGGCAAATGAAAAATACACTCCATTCATCTATGACACGGAAGCTACGGCAGTTATTGTCTCCAGCGACTTTATCCCTACCAAATCCCTAAAAACCAACTTGATTAGGGTAGAAGATGCTTACTCGGGTTTCACAAAATTACTAGAGGCTTATGCTATGCTAATGAAAAGCAGCTTAGTAGGAGTCGAAGAGCCGAGTTTCATAGATTCCAGTTCCCAGATTGGGGAGCAGGCTTATAGAGGTGCTTTCTCTTACATAGGGAAAAACTGCAAAATCGGAACGTCGGTTAAGCTACATAGTCATGCACACATCGGTGACCGTGTGCAGATAGGTGACAACACGATAATTCATGCCGGTGCAAAAATCTGTGCAGACACCGTAATAGGCAACAATTGTGAAATACATCCCGGAGCAGTAATTGGTTCAGATGGTTTTGGTTTTGCTCCCCAGGAAGATGGAACATACAAAGCTATACCTCAAATCGGAAACGTAATTCTGGAAGACAATGTAAGTGTGGGCGCAAACAGCACTATTGACTGTGCTACGATGGGATCCACGGTAATAAAGAGAGGCGCAAAAATAGACAACTTAGTCCAAATCGCCCATAATGTGATTATTGGAGAAAACACAGTCATAGCTTCCCAGGCGGGCATTTCAGGCTCCACAGTGATCGGAAACAACTGTATAATAGCAGGAAAAGCGGGAATCGTAGGCCATCTAAAAATTGCAGATAACACCACAGTAGGCGCAAATACAGGCATCAGTAAGTCAGTGTCCAAACCGGGAACCACTTTGTTTGGGTACATGGGTATTGACATGAAAAACTTCCTAAAATCCTATTCTATCTTCAAAAACCTAGAAGCGATAGAGGACCGAATAAGAGAACTAGAAAAAAAGCAGTAAATTTGCAGCCTTTAGCATGCTGAACGGTTCAAAAATCAGATGAAAGTAAAACAACACACCATTAAAAAGCAGGTGGAATTATCCGGCGTGGGCCTACATACCGGAGTGATTTCCAATATGACATTTCTACCTGCTCCCCCCAACCATGGCTACAAGTTTCAGCGAATTGATCTGGAAGGAAGACCTACTATAGATGCAGATTGCGACTTGGTGGTAGATGTATCCAGAGGAACCACCTTGGAGCAAAATGGAGCCAGGGTCTATACTGTAGAACATGTGCTGGCGGCTTTGGTCGGCTTGGAAATCGACAATGTACTCATTCAACTGGATGGACCAGAGCCTCCTATTATGGATGGATCGTCTATCCAGTTTATTGAAGTATTGGAAGATGCAGGGCTTGAAGAGCAAAATGCACTTCGCAGATTTTACGAAGTGCAGGAAAGCATCCAATACAAAGATTCTGCCCGTGAAGTAGAAATGGTAGCTCTACCTACTGACAACTATCGTGTGACAGTGATGGTGGATTACAACTCCCCGGTATTGGGAAGCCAACATGCCTCGATTACTGACATCGGCCAATTCAAATCGGAGATCGCTTCTTGTCGTACTTTTTGCTTTTTGCATGAGCTGGAAATGCTCTACAATTCTAACCTTATCAAAGGTGGGGATTTGAACAATGCAATCGTAGTGGTGGATAGAATAGTAGAGGAAAAAGAATTGGTTCATTTGGCCAAAATGTTTAACAAGCCAAAAGTTGAGGTAAGAAAGGAAGGCATTTTGAATAATGTGGACTTGCGCTACCGCAATGAACCTGCGCGGCACAAATTATTGGATGTCGTTGGGGACTTGGCTCTGGTGGGCCGCCCGCTGAAAGCCCAGATCATGGCAGCAAGACCCGGTCATGCAGCCAATGTCGCTTTCGCAAAAAAAATAAAACGTGCTATGGAAAAGTCAGCTACTTCGCACATTCCATATTACGACCCAAAACTTCCTCCGGTAATGGATATCAACCAGATCAGCAATATTTTGCCGCACAGATATCCGTTTCAGCTACTTGACAAGATCATTTATCTTGACAATACTGTAGTAGCTGGAGTAAAAAATGTAACGATCAACGAACCATTCTTTATGGGACATTTCCCCGCCAATCCCGTAATGCCGGGTGTACTACAGGTAGAGGCGATGGCTCAAACAGGTGGGATATTAGTATTAAGTACAGTGGATGATCCTGAGAATTACTGGACTTATTTTCTGGGAATCGAAAACTGTAAGTTTAGAAAAATGGTACTTCCAGGTGATACACTAATTTTTAAATGTGAACTTTTGGCCCCGATAAGAAGAGGCATAGCGAAAATGCGCGGTGAAGCTTATGTAGGTAATACACTGGTATGTGAGGCCGTAATGACAGCAAGCATAACCCGAAAAGAATCATGATCAGCCCTTTAGCCCATATTGACCCTAAGGCCACAATCGGAAAAAACGTTCAAATCGATCCATTCACTATGATCGGTGAGAATGTCACTATTGGCGACAATACTTGGATCGGACCAAACGTCACTATTTTTTCCGGCGCAAGTATTGGAAAAAACTGTAAGATATTTCCGGGAGCAGTAATTGCAGGTATCCCTCAGGATCTAAAATTCCAGGGAGAAGACTCCACAGTCATGATCGGTGACAACACTACGATCAGAGAGTGTGTCACCATAAGCAGGGGCACTGTAGAAAAGCAAACCACCGTCATCGGAAGTCACTGCCTTTTGATGGCATATGTGCACATAGCACACGATTGTGTGATAGGAAGCCATGTCATTATCGCCAACTCAGTGCAAATTGCCGGCCATGTGTCCATCGATGATTGGGCTATTGTAGGTGGATCCAGTGCAGTTCACCAGTTTGTGAAAATCGGCATGCATGCAATGGTTTCAGGAGGATCTCTGGTAAGAAAAGACGTCCCTCCATTTACAAAAGCAGCCCGTGAGCCACTTTCATATGCAGGGGTTAATTCTTTGGGTCTACGAAGAAGAGGTTTTTCAAGTGAATCTATTTCCCACATTCAGGAAGTCTATCGCTACCTTTTCCTAAACAGCATGAACAATAGCCGAGCATTGGAAGAAATCGAAGTAAATCTTCCTGCCACGAAAGAAAGAGATGAAATTTTGAATTTCATCCGCTCCTCCGAACGCGGTGTAATGAAAGGATACATCAATTAACCATGCTGAAAATCCACTTAGAAGAAGCTTCCAAACGCTTCCAATACGAATGGATTTTTAAAAATCTAACCCTTGAGCTATCTCAGGGAAATTCCCTGGCTATCACAGGAAGTAATGGGTCCGGAAAATCCACATTGCTCAAATGCCTGTGTGGCGCAATACCGATCACTTCCGGCAAAATTGATTATTTGCAAGATGGAAAATCAATTTCAGAAACTGATTGGTTTTCCATCTTGACAATTTCTGCTCCCTACATGGAGGTACCGGAAGAATTCAGTCTGGAGGAATTGCTCGATTTTCATTTCAAGTTTAAGAAACCCTTGGATGGAATTTCTTCGAAGGAAATCATCGAACAATTATATCTTACCCAGCACAGTTCAAAGCCGGTTGGCCAATTTTCTTCCGGCATGAAGCAACGCTTGAAACTGGGCTTGGCACTTTTTTCGGACGTTCCGCTGGTGTTTCTCGATGAACCCACTTCCAATCTTGATCGCAAAGGAATAGAATGGTATCAAGAGCTGATCACACTCTACGGTAAGAATAGAATTTTGGTGATTTGCTCCAATGAGCCCAGAGAATACGGGTTCTGCGAACAAAAAATAGCCTTGGAGGATTTTAAGTAAAAAGCAGTCATAAACTTGGCCTCATAGCTTCATCTAGGAGCTAATCGTACTTATCAGGGGAGATCGTCTTATTCTAAAAAAACCTTCGAGTGCTCGAAATAGGAAGATTGATATACTCAAATTAGACCTACCCCTTCTAAAAAGTCAACCCTAGAAGTGCAACGCTATTCAGGATTGTTAAAGGCAACAAAACATTCAAGGTTTTGAAAACCTCAAAGGTCGCAAAAAAAGCCCGAAGGAATCTCCGGGCTTTTCGTTTTATGGATTGTGGTTATTATACGTAGTTATTCAACATCACCGGCATTACCAGCATCAGGATATCTTCATTTTCGTCTTGCTCAGCAGGAAGAATCAATCCCGCACGGTTAGGTGCAGAGAACTTCAGGCTAACTTCCTTGCATGAAAGGTTGTTTAACATTTCCACCAAGAATTTTGCGTTGAATCCGATTTCGATGTCTTCTCCATCATGCTCACAGGATAGTCTCTCGTTTGCTTCATTGGAGAAATCAAGGTCTTCCGCAGATATCATCAATTCGCTACCTGTCAGTTTCAACCTTACCTGGTGCGTAGTCTTATTCGCATAGATCGCAATACGACGAAGTGAGCTCAACAATTCCTGACGGTCAATCGTCATCACATTTGGATTTTCCGCAGGGATTACATTCTCATAATCCGGGAAGCGCTCGTCGATCAAACGACAAATCATCTTAATGTTATTGAAGTTGAAATAAGCATTCGACTGGTTGAACTCCACTGTCACCGGAAGATTCTCGGAAGGCAAAGTTGACTTCAGCAAGTTCAATGCTTTGCGGGGAATAATCAAAGTAGCAGCCTCCGGAGAAGCAATATCCACTCTTCTATACCTAACCAACCTGTGTCCGTCTGTAGCGACGAAAGTAGTATTGGTAGGGCTCAAATTGATGTAAACCCCAGTCATCGCAGGACGAAGTTCATCAGAGCTGGTAGCGAAGATGGTATTGGAAACTGCAGAAGAAAGAACCTCTGTAGACATATCCACAGAAGTAGCATTGCTTACGGTAGGGATTTTCGGAAAATCGGTAGCATTCTCACCTGCCAACCGGTATCGGCCGTTATCAGAACTGATTTCTACCGCATAAGTATCGTGATCGATACTGAAAGTCACGGGCTGCTCAGGCAGATTTTTCAACGTCTCAATCAAAATCTTGGCAGGCACTGCGATATTTCCATCTTCTTTGGCCTCCACGCTGATTTCTGTGATCATCGAAGTCTGCAAATCAGATGCAGTAATAGTCAGCTGACTCTCTTTGATCTCAAAAAGAAAATTTTCCAAAATTGGCACTACGGGATTGGTTGTCACCACACCGTTGATAGCCGAAAGCTGCTTTAATAAGGCAGAAGAGGAAACAATAAATTTCATATCGTAGGGCTTAATTTATTTTTACTTTTGAATGGGGGTAAATTTATAAATAAAATCTAATTCGAACCCCCGTATAAATGAATCTCTCAAAAATTAATGAAATAGAAGGGCAATAATCAGCTAGTTTGTTTTTCATGTGCTTATAATTTGTTCTTCAAAGGCCACATGGAATCTCGCACGGTGAATAATCATCCCTCTCCCGAAGCAAGTTCGGGACAAGTTGTGTGTCGTCTTCGACATGCTCGATTTCAACTGTATTTATTTCTTCGAATCCACCAGACTAGCCCTCCGAAAATCACCAACACCATCACCGGTGCCAACACATTCAATGCCTGCCAAAAAGTTTTTTGCTGCGCAATCTTCACTTTATTCAAAGGACGAATTTGAAATGTTCTAGTTCGCGACGCAATGATACCTTCAGGTTCGGCAAGGTACTGAACTAGATTTTTCAGAAATAGCTTATTTGCAAAAGTTGTTTGACTAAATGGATCCTCTCCCAGAGCTAAGGGAGCACCATCTTCCAGATTGGTTTGGGCCTGAAATACATCTCCGTCTCCGATCACCACCACTTTTCCATTTCCACTTCCTTTAAAGTCCTCCTTCGCAAAACCATCCGGAAGAAATCGGTTTTTGTACAAGGAAGTAAATTCCCCTTCCAGCAAATATACGAGTGGCAAATTTCTCATCCCAAAAAGGCCCACATCGGGCTCCTGATCCATATCCGCGAAAGCAACCCGAGCGGGGGCAGGCAAAACCCTCGATAAATCAGAACTGAAGATCAATGGTGTTTTGGTGACTCCATCGGCTTTCACCGTATCCAGACTGCTCACAAAACGGAATTGAACTACATCCAATCCCTTGGTAATCGCATGTTCTTGCATTCTTCCTGCCTGGATATAAAATGGCCACGGAAGAGGAACCATTTGCTGCTGATCTCCAAAATTCCCACCCATCACGGGAATATATCCAAAATTCAGATCCTGAATCAAATCCTTGTTTACACGGATACCATACCGAAAAAGCAAATTGTCCAAACCCAAATCTACCGGCATGGCCAAGGTTCCTTCCCCTCCAGCATTCTCAATTTCTACCGCTACTCCATTAAGCGTTACGATCAGATTTCCTCCACCCATCACATACTGATCGAGCAGATAAACTTCCCGCTCAGTAAAACTCTCTTTAGGGCCCTGAACGAAAATCAGCTTAAAGCCTGCCAAATCTGCCGGCTTCTGAGCTTGCTCAAGCGGGACTTTGAAGAGTTCAAACTCCCCGTCCAATGCTTCCACCAGTCCGAACCCCTCATCGGAACTCATTTCTCCATGTCCCATGATCATCGCTATGGAAGATGACTCAGGCGAAATCAGCTTTCGAATGGCATTGCTCAATTCAAATTCCAAATTTTCTATAGAATGGTTAAGAATCTGATCCGGGCCCATTCCTCTATCACCTTTTAATATTAGAGCACCTGTCTCATATTCCTCGTCACTTACCAAAATCCCCGGAAAAATCAGCTGTGCTTGCTGACTCGAATTCCTCATCACGGATACGTTTGTGGGGTTGATGCCATAATCCGTCAAGGATAAAATAAAATCTCCACGTTCTTCCTCCCTCAAACTTAGGGGATCAAAATAGGAATACGTAATCTTTTCAGCACTGTAGGCATTGAATGTTCTGACTGTCTCTTCAATGGATTTTTGCAGACGACGCATGCCCCCCGGGAGATTTTCTCCTACCAAAAGAATCTCCACATGAAGTGGTCTGCTCACCTGAGCAAGCATCTCTTCTGTCGCAGGATGAAGAGAATAACGTTTTTCCTCGGTAAGATCTATACGAAAATTCAGGAAGTTCGCCAGCAAAACAACGACTAGAACTCCTCCAAAAAAAAGAAGCCAGGGCTTTGCGCTATGTCGAGTTGACTCTTTCATTTATTTCTCAAAACCAAAACTGCCCCACCCAAAAACAACCAAATCATACCAATCAAAAAGAACAAATCCACCGAGTCAATCACTCCCCTACTCAAGTTGATGTAATGAAAACTTAGACTCAAATCGGCTGCCCAATACGACAAATTCCCAAGTTGCATCTCTGCCAAAGCAGAGAATCCAAAGTAAAGGACAAAGCACAAAAACACGCCCAATACGAAAGCTACTACTTGCTGTGAAGTCAAAGAGCTGGCAAACAATCCCACAGCTGCAAACGCTGCTCCGATCATAATTAAACCTATCCAAGAGCCGAAAAAACCTGCTTGATCCAGATTGCCCACGGGCTCTCCCAGCTGCATAATGCTATAGAAATACAAAAGCGTGGGCAAAATTGCCACCAGAACAAGACAAAGCAACGCTAGGTATTTTGCCAAAACAATCTGTACTAAAGAAAGAGGCGAAGTTCTTAAAAGCTCCCAAGTCCCTGTTTTCCGCTCATCCGCAATGGCCCGCATAGAAAGAGCTGGGATAAGAAATACGAAAACATAAGGGGTATAAGTAAATAAGGCTTCCAAATCCGCAAATCCATATTCGAGCACGCTGCTTTCCGGAAAAACCCACACGATCATACCAATCGCCACGAGAAACAATGCTAATACCAGATAGCCAAGAAGGCTCCCGAAAAAGGCATTGATTTCTTTTAGAAAAAGACTTTTCATAGTTAGGCGTTGGTAATTTCCCGGAAAATCAACTCCAGATTTTTTTTACTTTGATTAAGGCTGACCAAGTTTAACGAACGCTCATGGAGGATTTGTATTATAGCTTTTCTGGCTAAAGCAGGATCTGTTGTTGAAATCAGCAATTCCACCCTCCCCTTAGTACCAAAATCTATCTTACCCACATTTGCGAACCATTCAAGATCCAGCTCTTCTTCCGTCTCCAGAATCAAAATCGTTTCATCAGAGTTGGATTTTAGATTGGAAAGGGAATCCGAAGCAAGTATTTTTCCTTTGTTGATAATGACCACATCATGGCAGATCGCCTCTACTTCCTGCATGATATGCGTAGAAAGTATTAGTGTCTTATTCTTCGCTACTTCTTGGATCAGACTTCGGATCTCCACCAGCTGATTGGGATCCAATCCTGTAGTGGGTTCATCCAGAATAATCACCTGTGGATCATGAATTAAAGCGCGGGCCAAGCCCACTCGCTGGCGATAGCCTTTGGAAAGCTGCCCGATTTTCTTGTGCTGCTCCGGCTCCAGTCCGGTACGATTCAGCATTTCTTTTGTCCTGGATGCTAGTGCCGCTCCGTACAATCCATATACTCCCCCGGAAAATTCCAAAAACTCCCGAACATACATATCAAGGTAAAGCGGATTATGCTCCGGCAAGTAGCCTATCAACGGACTGACTTCCTTGGGCGAATTGACTGCGTCCTTCCCCATAACTTTTACATCCCCGGAATCAGTGGACAAAAAGCCGGTAATGATTTTCATCGTAGTGGATTTCCCTGCACCATTTGGGCCCAGAAACCCCAGAATCCTTCCCGGAGATGCCGAAAATGACACTTCATCAAGTGCTTTTTGAGTACCGTATAGTTTGGTGAGTTGGGATACTTCGAGTGACATGCAGCTTTTTTGGTCAGTCAAAAGTAAGGAAAAAATGTAGTTTTCATTAGTTGGAACAGAGATGAAAGTCATTATCAAAAAGGCCGTTGTGCTTTCTGGCCCTTGCGATCATAAAATATCTTGTATTTATAATACAAGATATCTTGTATTATAAATACAAGATATTACATTTATATTGATTTACAGCATTTTAAATGATACAAAAGCATACACTTGGGGAAATAATATTAGATCAAGAAGCGAATTTCCTTCAAAAAAAGCTAATTGGACGGGAGGAAACCTTACCCGACTACGCGAATCAAATCGTGATCGTCAGCGGGGTTAGGCGCTGCGGAAAAAGCATTTTGATACGTAATCGCTTTTCCCAAGACCACTCTGGGCTATACCTTAATTTTGAGGATCCACGACTCGTCAACTTTGAGCCTACGGATTTCCCTAAACTGGAGGAGCTACGGAATGAGTTTGGGAAAGCAGTTATCCTTTTGGATGAACTTCAATGGGTAGAAGGCTGGGAAGTTTTTGCACGCTCACTTCATGAAAAAGACCAACCGCTGTACATCACAGGCTCCAATGCAAGCATGCTCAGTCGTGAACTTGGAACGAGACTTACCGGGCGATACAAACAAATAGAATTATTCCCGTTCAGCTATACGGAGTTTTTGACCTATAAAAGTCTCGCCCCGGAGGAATCCAGTTTCGAATCCTATTTTCAATTGGGTGGTTTCCCTGAATATCTACAAAACCAAGATCAAGAATATTTAAGAACATTGATGCGTGACGTATTGACTCGTGATGTGGCCGTCAGAAGAAATATATCCAATGAAACTCAACTGATCCGGTTGGGAGTTTTCCTAGCTTCCAACATAGGCAAGGAATTTAGTTATTCGAAAATGGCGCAGTTGCTAGAGATCAAATCCGTCCGTACAGCGATAGATTATTGTGACTATTTGGAAGAAAGCTACCTATTTGACTTGATCCCGATGTACTCCCAATCTATCAGAAAGCAAGTGGCTAATCCAAAAAAAGCCTTCTGCGTAGATCCGGCATTGGCCTCAGCAAATTCCCTCTCCTTTAGCAAGGATCTAGGAAGAAGGCTGGAAAACTTCGTGTATTTACATTTGAGAAGGTCATTTCAAACGATCCATTACTACAGATCCAAAAATTCCGAATGCGATTTTCTCATCAAATGGAATGAGGAAATAATCGGTGCAGTACAGGTTTGCTGGGAATTAACTCCAGACAATCTTGAAAGGGAAGTCAACGGAATAAAAGACGCAATGAAGGAAACCGGACTAAGCACCGGTTTTATCATCACATATAATCAGGAAGACAGCTTCGAAGGAATTGCTGTCGTTCCAGCCTGGAAATGGTTTTTAAGCAATTCTAAGCACTATTTTGAAAATTAATCCCCTTTCAATTTCTTCAATAAAACATCCATTTTGGCATTTCCTACATATTCTGCCACCAGTTGTTTTTGAGAATTGTAGCAATAAATAGACGGTACATTTTTGATCTGATAGAAACTGGCAAGATCCATCCTGGAGTCCAGCAGAAAATGAACATTGGCTCTATCTTTAATCCCGAGGCCAATTGCAAAGCCCAGCATCTCATCTACAGGTTCCACTGTCACCAGAACAATAGCATACTCCTTAAATTCTTCAATTCTCTTAGAAAGGGCGTTAAGCTCTTCTTGGCACAGATGACAGGTAGAATTGAAGTATATTACCAATGTAGGGGTGTTTTCTGTCAACCGGTGAATGGAGTAAGACTCCCCGTTTATATCATTAAGGGGAAAGTCCGGAAGAGTAGCGGGAGTAGCTACAGCTGCAGCGGTTACCTCCTGATCTTCTTGGGAGGAATATCCCAAATAAGCCACACTACCAAGAAGTACAGTAACCAGAATTATCACATGTGTTTTTTTCATATGTTTATAATTTTTCTGTCACTTCATTTTTATATTTTTAGGTAAGGGTAAGAAAACGCTAAGAAGTTAAATTTTCATATTCATGCTC